>CALMIT010000769.1 GCA_937864255.1 uncultured Saprospiraceae bacterium | reverse complement strand
GCTGTTTTTCAGACACCTGTTTGGAATCATTGAGCAAGGGGTGGTTGAAATCGGGCGGCAAAATGACCGCCGCCGCAAACACCGGTCCGGCCAGACAACCCCGCCCGGCTTCGTCGCAACCGGCCTCCGTTTCGCCGGGATGTAAAAAGGATTGCAGCATTGAATAGCTTACTTTAATAAAACTGACCAAAATCATCCTGAACAACCACCCGCCTCGTCTCTGTTTTTATAAAAAATGAAAAACTTTGATTTTCACTAAATTGCAACCAAAATCCGGTTCATCATGCCTGACAATATCCTGATTCCGACCGACTTTTCAGCAGTAGCAAATTACGCCGCGACCGCCGGTATTGCGCTGGCGAAAATTTTCAAAGCCCGGGTACACCTGCTCAATTGCCTCGAAGTGCCGGAGGCTTTTGACGACACTGCCGAATTCAAACAACAAATGTATAATTCGAAAATACTGCTCGAAGATTTACGCAACCAGCATCCCGACATAAAAATACAAATACACCAGTCGGGCGGGCGTCTTTTCGAGACCGTAAAAGACTTTGTCGGCAAAAATAAAATAGATTTTATCGTCATCGGCTCGCATGGCACGAGCGGAAAAAATGAATTTTTTCTCGGCTCCAATACGCAAAAAATCGTGCGCATGGTACACTGCCCTGTGCTGGTCGTCAAAGAGCCGCTTGAGTCGGCGCATTTCAAAAAAGTCGTTTTCGCTTCCGGCTTCAGCGAAGAAGACAAGCCGGCTTTTTTAAGAATGAAAGACCTGCTTTCTGTTTTCAAACCCAAAATTCACTTCGTGATGATTCACACGGGTTCGGTATTTGATCCGCCGGTGGCTGTATCCACTGACGCAATGGAGAGTTTTCAACTATTGGCGGCGCCTTTGCAAAGCGAAATTCATTTTTACAAAGACTTCACCGTCGAATCGGGTATCAGGCATTTTTCGGAAGAAACAGACGCCGATTTGGTCGTCGTTTCCAACCAGATACGCCACCCGCTGAAGCGGATTTTTGTCGGCAGCAACGTGGAAGCGCTGGTCAACCATTCGGATATACCCGTGCTCAGTCTTGATTTTGAACAGGAAAAAATGGCATCATGATAATATTGGTAGGCGGTCTGCCGGGCAGCGGAAAAACGACCTTCGCCAAAGCCTTGGCCGAGTCGTGTAAAGCGGTACAAATTAGCAGCGACTCAGTAAGAATCCAGATCGGAAAACAGGGACAATACAGCCACACCGCTAAACAGGTGGTGTACGAAGCGATGCTCAAACAAACGGATGCGCCGCTCGCACGTGGTAAAAATGTGGTGGTGGACAGCACTTTTTACCGCGAAAGCATCAGGCGTTTGTTTACCCAAAAAGCCCTCGGACGCTCTATCCCCTTTCGCATGATTTTTATAGACGCCGCGCCGGAAATTATCAAAACGCGCCTGTCGAAAAAGCGCGCCGAGAGCGAGGCAGATTACGCCGTGTATGAAAAAATACGCGAGGAATACGAGCCGATCCGCCAGCCTTACCTCTCGCTCCGCTCCGACAAACTCAGCCCGGAAGAAATGTTGCGCATCGCCACCGCTTACATCAACTCCTGATGACCTGCGCAGAGATAGACCGGATAATTCGCGACGAGGCTTTCCCGGATGCGCCCGGGGAAATTGAATTGTACGAAACGCACGCTTCCTGGGTGATACTCACGGCACATTTTGCTTTCAAAATCAAAAAGCCGCTACGGTATTCTTTCCTCGATTTTTCAACGCTCGAAAAACGGAGACTTTATTGCCGCCGCGAACTGCGGCTCAACCGGCGCTTTGCCAGAGAAGTGTACCTGGAAGTGCTGCCCGTCCGCGAAAAAAACGGTCGTTTGAAAATCGGCGGAAAGTCGGGAGTTATCGTGGATTATGCGTTGAAAATGAAAAAGTTAGACAATCGCCTGCGGATGGATTTTTTATTGAAAAACGAAAATGTGGATGTGAAAAGACTGGAGCGACTGGCGGCACAATTGGCGGATTTTCATAAAAATGCACCCGCGACCCGACGGCGCATTACTCAAAAAAAATTTCAAAATGACTTTGCCGACCTCCGCGTTGTTTTGCCTTTTATAAAAGAAAAATTCGGCGAAAAATCAGCCGCACAGTTGGAAGCTGCTATTGATTTTTCAAACCAATTTTTAAAAAAAATGTGGCCGCGGATTTCAGAGCGTAAGCGCGCCGGCTTTTTTATTGACGGGCACGGCGATTTGCACAGCCGCAATATTTTTCTGTACAAAATGCCGGTCATTTTTGACTGTATTGAGTTCAACGACGATTTTCGCCGGCTCGACGTGCTGAACGAACTGGCATTCTTTTGCATGGACCTGGAGCACTTCGGCAGGGCTGACCTGTCTGAAAAATTTATGCAGTTTTATGAAAAAGACTACTCCGTCATTTTGCAGGAAGCCGACCGGCTGCTTTTTCAATATTTCAAAATGTACCGCGCCAATGTGCGCCTGAAAGTGTACGCGCTCAAAGCCGCGCAGGGTGAGAAGGATTTGAGCGACATAAAAGCATACCTCGACCAAATGCTCGGCTACTGTTCCGAGCTTGAAAAGGCTTTTTCTGTCAAAAAATAAATCATAGATTCTTTTCCGGCGGCGGGTGTTTTTCGTGTTTCTTCTCCCGCTCTTCGAGGCTCCCCGTCAGTTTTTGTACAATTTTAAATTCACTTAAAAACACGCGCGCCAAAAGCCGGATGACCGTGTAAGCCGGTATGGCGAGTACCATGCCCATGATGCCGTTTATTTTTGCGCCCATGAGTATCACAAGGAAGATTTCGAGCGGATGAGCCAGCACGCTGTTGCTGAAAATGAAAGGCTGCAAAATGAAATTATCGGTCATTTGCATAAACAGAAAAACGCCGATCACTTTCACTAAAAGTGGTAATAACTGGGTGTAAAAATCCATTTCAAGATTGGACGAAATGGTCACAAAAACGCCGAAAGTAGCGCCGATGATAGGCCCCACGTAAGGTATCACATTGATCAGCGCCGCAAATAAAGCAATCAAAAGCGCGTTGCGCACGCCGAGTAATGACAGCCCGATCGAAACGATAATCGTGATAATGGTGATTTGCAAAAGGATGCCACTGAAGTAGCGCGTGAGCAAATGGCTGGCGTCGTCCACCGCGTGTCTTATCTGGTCTTCGTACTGACTCGGCGTGATGGCCACCAGGAAATTGACAAACAGCCCCTGCTCTTTTAAAAAGAAAAAAGTGATGAACACGACCGAAAAAAGGTCAATCAAAAAACCAATCGTGATCGAGATCAGGGAGCTAAAAAAATTGGCAATGCGCCCGGGATCGAAACTGCCGAAAAGCGTCTCGCGCAATTGCTCGGAGGGCGATTTGATTTGCTCGGCAAGTCCATGACTGGCCAGCCAATCGTTCAGTTTTTGAATGGACGGCTCCAGCGTATTGGCGATGGAATTGAAATCTACGGTGGCAATTTGCGCGGCCTGCTGCACGATGAGCGGCACGAACAGCCACACCAGCAAAACAGCAATCAGCAAGTAAATCAGCAAAACCAGCACCGCGCTCAAATTGGGGCCGGCTTTTACGCGGCCTATTTTCAACCTGTTTTGAAACAGGCGCATCAGCGGCTGACCGAGCATGGACAGCACCCAGGCGATGAGCGTGTAAGCCACCAGATTGCTAAAATAATAAGCCAGCGCCCCGAAGAGCAGAAAGCCCGCCGCCAAAGCCAGATACCGGTTGAGTGCCGAAAATTTCATGAATCAGATAAATTGTATTTGCCGGTAATTGCGACCGGCTTTTATGTATCGCTTCTTTTTTTCACCATGGTCAAAATAGTAGCCAGCGCCACCGTCTCGCCGGTTTCGTCATACACATCCACGAGCCACCTGACGATACCTTTTGCGATGTCGTCCTCGCTGCGCTTTTCCTGGTCCACTTTTTCTTTCACCGTCAGTTTTACACCGATGGTCATGCCCGGATAAACAGGTTTTGTGAATCTGCATTCGTCAATGCCGTAATTGAGCAGCACCGGCCCTTTTTTCGCATCCACAAACAAACCCGCCGCTTTTGACAAAACAAAATAGCCGTGCGCCACGCGCTGCGTAAAAATGGTGCCTTCCAGCGAAGTGGCATCCATGTGTGCGTAAAAATTATCGCCGCTCACATTGGCAAAATTCGTGATGTCCGTCTCCGTCACGGTGTGCTTCGCGGTGACCAGCGTTTCGCCGATTTCGAGGTCTTCAAAATATTTTTTAAAAGGATGCACGTCTTTTTCCACCTGCGCCCCGCCCACCTGGTATTGGTTGGTCACTTTTGAAATCATGGTCGGATGCCCCTGAATAGCGGTGGTTTGCAGGTAATGTTTTACGCCGCGCATACCGCCCATTTCCTCGCCGCCGCCGGCGCGCCCGGGGC
>CALMIT010000768.1 GCA_937864255.1 uncultured Saprospiraceae bacterium | reverse complement strand
AAATTATCAATCTGTCATGAAGGGAAATGTTGTGATCACCGGCGTTTCTTCCGGCATCGGGAAGGCTGCCGCCGAAAAGTTTGTAAAAGAAGGTTACCGGGTCTTCGGCAGCGTGCGCAAAGCTGCCGACGCCACTGAATTGCAGAAAAGGCTCGGCGACGGTTTTATTGCGCTCATCATGGATGTGCAGGACGCTACGAGCATTGAAGCAGCCCGCAGACAGACCGCCGAAACTATTGGCAATCAAGGACTTGCCTGCCTGATAAACAACGCCGGCGTATCCGTTTACGGCCCGATGATACACGTACCTATCGAAGAACTGCAATATCAATTTGATGTAAATGTGCTGGGCGTGATGCGCGTGACGCAGGCATTTGCGCCGATGCTGGGCGCTTCCAAAACTTTATCCTTTCCTCCCGGTCGAATTATCAATATCAGTTCAATTTCGGGTTTGATAACGCGTCCTTTTATGGGACCTTATTCGGCTTCCAAGCATGCGTTGGAAGCCATTTCCGACGCGCTTCGCCGCGAATTGGTTATGTATGGAATCAAAGTGATCATAGTGGAACCCGGGCCGATCAAAACCGAAATTTGGCGCAAAGCCGCCGAAGAAAAAATTAAGTTCCAAGACACAGATTATGCGCCTGCTTTTCAAAATGTCAAAAAAGCGGTAGGCTCAATGGAAGGAATCGCGCTGGATGTGGAGCGCTGCTCCGACCTGATTTTTGAAGCCTTTCAAGCCGAATCGCCCAAAACGCGTTACCTCATTTCGCCCAAAAAGTGGCTATTTTGGGCGGCCGCTTACCTGATGTCCGACAAGCGGCTGGATAAAATGTTTGCGCGGCAGTTTGCCAAATTTTGGAAATCGGAAACCATTTCAAAATAATTTCGCGCCGGAAATTTATCCTCTCAACTGTTTAATCTTGATGGCAAAGGCAGCATACGTCAGGGTCATAAACGGGCTGATGTAATTAAAGAACGCGTAAATGAAATAATCTGCCACCGAAACGCCCAATACGCCCGACTGATAAGCGCCGCAAGTATTCCAGGGAATCAGCGGCGATGTGACCGTACCGCTGTCTTCGAGCGTACGACTGAGATTCTCCGGCGCCAGCCCTTTGTCACGGTATGCTTTGGCGAACATTCTTCCCGGCACCACAATCGCCAGATATTGGTCGGAAGCTGCAATATTGACCGCGAGGCAACTGGCAACAGTGCTGGCAAACAAGCTGAAAACCGAGCGCGTAATACTCAACAGCGCCTGACTGATGCGCGCCAATGCCCCTATCGCCTCCATCACGCCGCCAAAAACCAGCGCACAGATGACGAGCCAGATGGTACTCATCATACCACCCATGCCGCCGCTGTCGAAAAGGTCGTTCAGGCTGGGATTGGCAGTCTCAATGGTAGCGCCCTGAGTGATTGCTTTTATCAACCCTTTGTAAGCCGATGTAAAATTAATCGCGTCTGCGCCGGCGATTTGCTTCACGATTTCAGGTTGGAAAATGAGCGCAAAAACAGCGCCCAGCAGTGTACCAACCATCAGAGCTACCAAAGGTTGGGTTCGTCTCACGATCATCAGCACTACGGCTACCGGCACTAAAAACAACCAGCCGCTGATGTGGAAAGAGGAGTCAATAGCGCTAAGCAGCGCCGCGTAGTCCACATCCCCGCTGGTATTTTGCGTAAAACCTAAAATCGAAAAAATTATGATGGTCAACGAAATGGAAGGCACGGTCGTAAGCAGCATATAACGGATGTGCGAAAAAAGTTCGCTGCCGGCCATGGCGGCGGCGAGAACCGCTTCATAGAAAGCGCGGCGGTGACGGCCAAGCTGCAATCCACGCTGGGTCTTTTCGTCCTGATCGTCGGGACGGAGGAAGAGTTCCACATCGCAGGCGGCTCCACC
>CALMIT010000767.1 GCA_937864255.1 uncultured Saprospiraceae bacterium | reverse complement strand
TGAAAATAATAATGAAACTGTGCCTGTCCGGAGTATTTATTAGCCTATCTGATTTTGGAAAAAGCAGAAAAATCCTACCTTCCATCCGCCAAAATTGGATTATGGAAAATTGGATTCCACCGGTACTGACTTCGGCTTTGATGATTTATGCAGGCTTGTGTGTCGTTTTTTATTTCTTCCAGGATTTTTTCTTCTTCCGTCCGGAAATTTTGCCCACGAGTTTTCAATACAAATATCCCTTCCCCTTTGAAGAGGTGCATTTTGAAATGGAAGATGGCGGCTATATCAACGGGCTGCACTTTCGCGTGCCCAACGCGCGCGGCGTGGTGTACTACCTCAAAGGCAATAGCAAAAGCGTAAAAGGTTGGGGCAAATTCGCCCGCGATTTTGTTGGCAAGGGCTACGACTTTTTTATGGTGGACTACCGGGGTTTTGGCAAGAGTCGCGGCAAGCGCAGTGAAAATACATTGTACAACGACGCACAACACGTGTATAAATGGCTGCGCAACCAATACGGCGAAGAAAACATCGTGCTTTACGGGCGCTCCTTAGGGAGTGGTGTCGCCGCGCGCCTGGCTTCCTGGAACAATCCGAAAATGCTGATCCTGGACTCGCCTTATTACAGCTTTTTTCACAACATCAGGCGCTGGGGTTTTTGGTTGCCGCTGCGCTGGCTGCTGCGCTACCAAATGCGCACCGACCAGTTTTTAAAAAGCATCACCTGCCCGGTTTTTGTGATTCACGGCACGCGCGACCACATTTTTCCGTATCGTTACAGCGAGCGCCTGCGCAACCTCGCGCCCGAAAAAGTCATTTTGTTTCCCGTCGAAGGCGCGGGGCATAATAATTTGCCGGACTACCCGGAATTCCACGATTTGATTTATGATTTGCTCAACGACGACGATTTTGTACGCGAACACGCGCGAAAAATCGGGCAGGAAAAAATTTCAAATTAGCCTTTACATAATTGGAATAAGTTTCTATTTTTGCCCCGCTTTTGCCGGAAGCGGCAGGCAAATATGCTGAAAAGCATGATTGACCCATGGTGTAACGGTAGCACTACAGATTTTGGTTCTGTCTGTTAAGGTTCGAATCCTTATGGGTCAACATTTATAAAAAAGCCCCCGAAACAATGTTTCGGGGGCTTTTTTATTTTTCTTTTTCCGTCTAATTCGAACCGTTTTCGGCTCTGTACATCCTTTCCAGTTCGTCGTTCGGATACTCCTTATCAAAAACGTAACGCATAATGTCGTGAGTGGTCACGATACCCTGCAAATCGCCTTCGCCGTTGACTATGGGCAAACCGTGAAAGAGGTGACGCAGAAAGATCTGGGCGGCAGCGCCGATTTTTTCATTT
>CALMIT010000766.1 GCA_937864255.1 uncultured Saprospiraceae bacterium | reverse complement strand
ACTCCGCTCGAACTGGAAGGTCGCGACTTGTATGTAAGAGAAGGCTGCGTCGGTTGTCACTCGCAAATGGTTCGTCCTTTCCGCGACGAAACGGAGCGGTACGGCGAATACTCAAAATCAGGCGAATTTATTTATGACCGCCCGTTTTTGTGGGGTTCGAAAAGAACTGGCCCGGACTTGCACCGCGAGGGCGCTTTGAAGTTGAAAAAATCGGACGCATGGCATTACAATCACTTCCTCGAGCCGCAGAGTATGTCGCCCGGCTCTATCATGCCTGCTTATCCCTGGCTTTTGGAAGATGAACTCAGCACCTCGCTCACGGCCGCCAAAATAAGCGCTTTGCGCAAACTGGGTACACCTTACGAAGATGGCTACGAGCAAATCGCGGTAGATGATTTGGAGGCGCAGGCAAAAAGTATTGCCGACAATCTGGTAAAGGAAGACAAGAATATCGAACGCGAAGGTCTCGAAAATAAAGAGGTGGTAGCCATCATCGCTTATTTGCAAAGACTTGGCACCGATATACAGGCAGAAACACAGGCGAATAAATAATTTTTTGCTCTGGGGTGTGGATTTTGAATTCATTCATGTGTCTGTTTGGGATTTGGAATTTTTAACCACACCCATTTTTCAAAATCAAAATTTTTAAAAAATGTACAAATACATCATAGAAAAGGCGGGCGAAATGGATTTGTTTGCCATCATTCCTTTGGTTTTGTTTTTCACTGTTTTCCTCGTTTTTACGGTTTGGATAATGACCAAAAACAAAGCCTATATTGATAAAATGTCCAACCTTCCGCTGGAGGACAACACAACGGCAACTTCTGCCTGACGGCTTATTTTAAAAAATTAAAAAACACCGGCGCAAGCCTTAAAAATATCATACGGACATGAAAAAGTGGAATTATCAACACATATCAACCGCAGTTTTTCTGCTGCTTTTCGCCCCGGGCGCTTTCGCGCAGGCAGCCGATGCCGCCGCTTCTACCACTGATCCTTACTTTTTCGGGAGACTGGGTACAAGCATCCTTGTCGGTTTTGCTGCCGTGGTGGTGATTGCCGCCATTCTGGTACTTTACCGCTTGTTGAGTATCATGATAAAAGTGCAGCAAATCCGCATTTATCAGGAGCAGGGACTCGAGCAATATTTGCAGGAAGTAAAAAATCCGAAATCCTGGTGGCAGTCGCTCGTCGAGCGCTGGGAAGACCGCGTGCCGATGGAACGGGAGGGTGAAATTATGTTTGAGCACTCTTTCGACGGTATACGCGAGTTGGACAACAACCTTCCGCCCTGGTGGGTCGCTTTGTTTTACGTAACCATTTTCTGGGCGGCGGCCTACATGACTTACTACCATTTTACAGACATGGGACCCAGTTCCAAAGAACAATACGAGAGCGAAGTGGCGGCGGCAGAAGAAGCAATCGCAGCTTTCCGCGCCACTCAGGCGGACTTGGTGACCGAAACCAGCGTCGTAGCATTGACCGATGAGACTTCGCTCGCGGCGGGTAAAAATACTTTTACCTCGTACTGCGCTGCCTGCCACGGACAAAACGGAGAGGGCGGCGTCGGACCGAATTTTACCGATGATTTTTGGCTGCACGGCTGCGATGTGAAAGACCTTTTCAAAACCATCAAATACGGTGTGCCTGAAAAAGGCATGATCTCATGGCAGTCGCAACTGCGCCCGGCCGAAATGCAAAAAGTGGCCAGTTACATTTTGACCATGAGGGGCACGAATCCTGCAAATCCGAAAGAGCCGCAGGGAACCGAATGCAAACCGGGCGGCGAGCAACAAGCTACGGATATGGCAGCGCCCGCAAGCGATTCTACAGCGGTAGAAGTTACCCAATAATTTTGGCGCGAGTCTGGGAAATCGCCCGGACTCGCGCTTCCAAAACTACTTTTCAAAAATGAACAACTTAGAAGATACCATTGTGGAGGATTTTGAAGAGTATCGCGACCATATCGCCACGGTTGACGATAGAGGGAAGCGTATCTGGATTTATCCTAAAAAACCCTCCGGCAGGTATTACAATCGGAGAACTATTGCCAGCTACTTGCTGCTGGCTTTTCTTTTTGCCGCTCCTTTCATCAGGATAGGCGGCAATCCGCTGCTTCAGTTTAATGTTTTGACGCGCGATTTTTACATTTTCGGTTTGCACTTTGCGCCGCAGGATATGCACCTTTTTGTGCTGGCCATGCTTACTTTGATCGTTTTTATCGTATTGTTTACCGTCGTTTTCGGCAGGCTTTTTTGTGGCTGGGTTTGCCCGCAAACCATTTTTATGGAAATGGTTTTTCGAAAAATTGAAAACTTGATAGAAGGCGATGGGAGCCAACCAAGAAAACTCAATGCACAAGCCTGGAATTCCGAAAAAGCGCTGAAAAAAACGGCCAAGCACATCATCTTTTTTCTGCTGGCCATTTTGGTGGCGAATACATTTCTGTCGTACATCATTGGCTACGAAGAAGTTTTTAAAATTGCCAGCGAGCCGGTTTCGATGCATGTCGGCGGCTTCATCGCCATGATCGTTTTTTCGTTTGCTTTTTACGGCGTTTTTGCTTTTATGCGCGAGCAGGTGTGCACCACGATTTGTCCTTACGGAAGGTTGCAGGGTGTTTTGCTAGTGGAAGATTCTGTGGTAGTGGCTTATGATTTTGTGCGGGGAGAGCCGCGTGGCAAAACCAAAAAAGAAGAAAATGCTTTTCGCAAAAGCGACCCTCTCAGCAAAATTCAAAACCTGGTAACAGGCGCGGCAACGGAAGCAAAATTTGTAAAAGATTTATCACCCGAAGCATCTTCGCCGCTGAAAATTGTGGGCGATTGTATTGACTGCAAACTCTGCGTGCAGGTGTGTCCGACGGGCAT
>CALMIT010000765.1 GCA_937864255.1 uncultured Saprospiraceae bacterium | reverse complement strand
CCTCGCTTACCATAAATTTGTGATAGAAATCGCGCAGTTCCGGCGCGCTGATGTTTAATGAAAGCAACCGGAAACGCTCACAACTCCGCGCCTCGATCAGGGCGCAGGTGAGCAGTTGGTCGAGCAGTCTTTCCTCCCTCGTTCCGCCCTTTTTTTGAAATTGCAAAAGCCGGTTTACGTACTCGTCCTTGCGCTGGCGTCCGAGTGGAATGTTGCGTTTGCCCAACTCGCTCAGCACCTGCCTGAAATGTCCCCATTCTTCCGTGACGATGGGCGCGAGTTCGCGCACTAATTCTTCCCGATCAGGGTATTGTTGTATCAGTGAAATGCAGGAAGAAGCAGCTTTTTGCTCGCAATAAGCGTGGTCGGTCAGGATTTCTCCGAGATCTTTTTCCGCCAAATTCACCCAGCGCGGGTCGGTCGGCAATTTTAATCCAAGCATGATTTTCTTTCTTCTTTTTTTAAAAAATTGCGCCCGAAATTAGGAGAATTTTTTGTGAAAAATGCCCGCCCGCGACGGGCAGCAGCCATTTCTATTTTTTAAAAATGAAAAAACCCTCGCGGACACAATGCCGCGAGGGTTCAAAATGATTCGTAATTTCCTTACTTTAGTCGTACTATTTTTCGCGTAATCGGTGTGCCGTCAATGAAAACTTTCAAAAGGTAACTTCCCGCAGGCAACTCGCTCAGATTCAGCGCTACATTTTGAAATTTAAAATATCCGTCCAAAACTTCTTCCAGCAAATTGCCTTGCAAGTCATAAATATTCGCCGTCACGTCGCTTTCCTGCGGCAGGTCTATTTCAAGATTTGCATAACCGTCGGCAGTCGGATTTGGAAAAATGCCCACTTTGCCGGAAGCCTGATCTACCGATATGGTTGCATTCAGCAAGTCCACGGTAATGATACCGGAAGTATATACGCAACCATTGGCGTCGGTGACTTCCAGCGTGTAGTCGCCGGCGGGGATATTGTCCAAATCTTCCGTGGTGGCGATAACCTGCCCGTTTGCGTCAAGCCACCTGAAGGTGTAAGGCGGGACGCCGCCACTCACGGTCACGTCAATCGAACCGCGGCTATCGTCGCATTCGTCGGTAATGACAATAATGTCTATGTCAATCGGTGTGGGATCGCTCACGGTGAAAGTTTGCATCGCAGAACAATCGCCCGCAGTATTGGCGACAAGTACGGTGTAGGTTCCCGCGCTCAGATTGTCCACCGTCGCCGTTGTGCCGATGGTCGCGCCCGTTCCATCCATCCAAAGATAATTGAAGGGCCCCGTGCAGCCGCTTGCTGTTACTGTGGCGGAGCCGTTGCTCATACCCGGACAATCGGGCGGCGTAATGGTGACGACCACCACCAAAGGATTATTTACAGTCACATTAAAACTACAGGTAGTGACGCCGGATGGCGTGATAACAGCGTAAGTAACAACAGTCGTCCCGTTTGGAAAAATCGCGCCGCTGGGTAGTCCAGCAAGTAAAACCGGCGTGCCGTTTCCGGTATCAAAACAATTGTCTTTAAATGCCGGCAGCGGATAATTTACAATACCCGAACCATTTACCGTGATGTCGTCGGGACAGGTAAAAACAGGCGGGATATTATCCACCACCGTCACCGTCGCGGAGCCGGTAGCCGAATTGCCGCTTTGATCGCTCACGGTGAGTACCACCGGATGCGTGCCGATATCGTCACAATCAAAAAAAGTAATGTCAATAGAAAGCGTCACGTTGCTGCAAAGATCGGAGCTGCCGTCGTCAATCATATCGGCAGTAATCATCGCCACGCCGTCGGCGTCAAGATTGACTACTATGTTCCGGGTTATTACCATCGGCGGAGTATCGTCTGCTTCCACGCTTACGGTTATGCTGCCAACGGCTTCACAACCGGCGGCATCCGCCACAGTGACAGAATAATCGCCGGCAGCGAGGCCGGATATGGTTGCCGTGGTCATTCCGTTTGACCAGAGGTAGGTTACGCTTCCGTTTGGATTGGAAATGGTCGCTGTGGCGCTTCCGGTATTTTGACCGCAACCGGTATTTTGGGCAGTAAGGCTGACCGTCAACAAACAGCCTGTGAAATCCGGCACGGTCACATCAATCGAAATCGTACATCCGTTTGCATCGGTCACCGTGGCGGAATAATCGCCCGCCGCCAGGTTGGATATGGTTGCTGCGGTCATTCCGTTTGACCACAAATAAGTGTAAGGAGGCGTCCCGCCCGTCACGACCAGAGAAGCCGTTCCGTCAGTCGCACCGATACCGGAGACGTGTGTTGTTGTGGCGCTTACTTCCAATTCTTCAGGTTCTTCAATGGTGATTTGAATGACGCCCGTGCAACCGCCCGCGTCGGAAACGGTAGCGGTGTAATTGCCTGCCGGCAAATTGGAAATGGTCGCCGAGGTCATCCCGTTCGACCATAAATAGTCATAAGGCGTCGTACCTCCGCTCACTGCAATCGTTGCCGAACCGTTTGCGCCGCCAAAACAATCCACATTTGAAACAGCCTGTACGGAAACGATTAAATCCGAAGTACCGCCCACGGTCACACTGCCGGAAGCGTCACAGCCATTTACAGAATTGGAAATGGTAAGGGTATAAGTGCCGGCGACATTGACCGTTGGCGTGAGCGTGTTTTCACCCACTACAATATTTCCGTCAACAGTCGTCCACAGATAAATGATACCGGCTCCCTGCGTGGAAGCAGTGGCGTCAAGCGTGACGGTTGAGTTTTGACAGCCGAGTTGAGGTGGTATTGCGATTTCGATCGTTGGTAAATCCAGATTGGCGCTGACGATCACGCTGTCCAGTCCAACGCATCCGTTGAGCAAATCGGTCACAGCCAGGACGTAAGTGCCCGGCTCGTCCACGACGCAATTATTCAAAGTGGTAGCGCCGCTGAGAATGTGCCCGTCCACGGTCGTCCAAAGATAACCGATGTTTGCACCGAGCGCGGAGCCGGTTCCGTCAAGGGTGACGTTGGCATTAATACAGCTGATTTCGGCAGTTGCGCTGGCATTTACCACCGGTAAATTTATATCGGCATTTACAACGACCGTATCGCTGGCGACGCAGCCGTTTAGCAGGTCAGTGACAGCCAGGATGTAAGTACCCGGCTCGTCCACGACGCAATTATTCAAAGTGGTAGCGCCGCTGAGAATGTGCC
>CALMIT010000764.1 GCA_937864255.1 uncultured Saprospiraceae bacterium | reverse complement strand
CGCAAAATGCTGTTGCCCTTGTGAATATTTTTGTCAAAGTAATCTTCCGGAAGATTGAGGTGGATGGCGATGGCTCTGAGCAGGTGACTGCCTGCTTTTTCAAATGACTTGTAGAGTCTTTCGCCCAATTCCAGGAATTCTGGCACTTCGTTCACGCTCACATTGTCGGGATATTCGGCGCGCAGCGCGTCATTTTCATCCACGAACTGTCCGATTTGGTAAAATTCTTTCAGGTCGGCCACTTTTGATTGTTTGGCGTGTTCTTTTCCGAAAGAAGTGTAGCCGCGTTGTCCGGCCAGCCCGGCTACTTCGTATTGGCGTTTTACGGATTCGGGCAGGGCGAAAAATCTTTTGGCGGCGGTATAAAAATCGTCAATCAGCGATTTTGGAATACCGTGATCCACCACGCCCACAAAGCCGGTTTCGTGGAAAGCTTTTCCGAGGGCTTTTACAAATTCTGCCCGCTGCGCAGCGTCTCCTTCCACAAATTTTTTCAGGCTGACGAGCGGTATGGCGCGTTCTCTCATAATTCGAATTTTTATTGATGAATGATTTTTTTGCAAAATAGGCAAATTTCAATTTTTTGGGAAAGAGCGGGGCAGCGGTAAATTTTTTAGCGCGGATAAATTTTGGACAGAAAGCAGCCCGTAAAACGGCAAAAGTGGAGATAAATGCAAAAATCTGCTATAAAATCAGGAATAAAATGCGCGAATTGCCGGTTTCTGATTTTTTATTGGTTGCTTTACAAATCGCAAAAGTATTTTTTAATGTTTTTCAAAAATTAAAATCAAAATATGCTGATTATCGAAGTGAAAGATAACGAGAGTATTGACCAGGCTTTAAAGCGTTTTAAGAGAAAGTTTCAACAGTCAAAATTACTGCAACAGGTGCGTCAGCGCCGCGAATTTACCAAGCCGTCTGTGCAACGTCGCGCTCAAAAACTAAAAGCGATTTACAAAGAGCAGAAGTTTTCGGAAGATTAAAAGCGGCGGTTTTTGATAAAAATGCTTGCCAACAAAACTGAAAAAAATTCGGAACATCAGTTTTCTTCCCCTCTCTCCACCTGCAAAATGTGCAGCAGCCGGTGAATGATGGGCGCAAAAAACACAGCCGTGATACTCAAAAAAGCGATGCCGCTGTACAGCGCGTAAAAAGATGAAAAGAGTTTGGCTTCCGTCGTTTTCATCTCGACCACCGGACCCATACCCGTCAAAATCATACAAGCCATGTGAAAACTGTCCAACCAGCTGAGCGCAGCAAAATAGTGATAACCCACCATGCCGATGCCGACCGAAAAAACGATCAGCGCAAGAGCAAACAGGCTGTACCTGCCCAGCCGGACGAAAAAATGACTCAATGGTGCAACTTTTTGTCTGCGGTGTTCGAGCTTCATTTCTTCTTGATTTCTTTCATCAAATCTTCCAGGTAATCGGTTTGTATTTCCTGAATTTCGAGTAGTTTTTTGCTTTGGACTACCAGCAGGTGGTCTATTTTTTCGCTGAGCAGTTTGATTTCCAGTTCGGCTTTCAGGTTGATTTTGTAGTCGTGTTCGTTGCGTTGGCGGTCTTTTTGTTCCTGTCGGTTTTGGCTCATCATGATGATGGGCGCCTGTATGGCCGCGAGGCACGACAAGATCAAATTCAGCAATATGAAAGGGTAGGGGTCAAAAGGTTTGACGGCCAGCAGCCAGATATTGATGCACATCCAGATGACGATAAAGGCGAAAAAAGCGATGATAAAAGTCCAGCTTCCGCCGAAATCGGCAATTTTGTCCGCCACTTTTTGTCCGAAGGTGAGGCGACCGTCTATGTCGTCGCGGATATTCTCGGAAAGGATCGCGTTATTTTTGATGGCGTCCATCACGTCGCGGTCTATGGCAGCCAGTTCGCCCTTTTCCTGCTCGATCAGGAAGGCCAGGTAATGCCGGCGATAATGGTTTAATTCTTCGAGCGAGATATAATCTTTCCTGTCGAAGTCGGGGTGTTCGGAGCGGATGAGGTCGAAGATTCCATCCCGCAAATCATGTCCCCTGATCGCTTCGCCCCTGTTGATTTCTTTTTTACTTAAATGGCTGGTAATCATTAGCTGGAGTTTTGAGAAAAACCAAAAGCACAGCCACAAAAATACACTGCGAAAGCAGGATAAAAGCAGAATTTAACTTGGTTTATTTTGTTGTGAGATGCGGGGTTGGTATTTGGGTGGAGTAGAAATTTGACCGGCGGGAAATACATTTTAGGGTTATCAGCTTCTTTTGGTGTTGGTACTTGCTTGCTTCGCGTTCCTTCGGAGACGCTATTTTTGTTTTTATCCAAGATATGAAGCCTTATGTTCCTTTATACTCGTACTGACAATATTATTTGCTTTTAATGTTGTTGCTGGCAACCTTGATGAAGTATATAAATTATTGGTATAAACTTTTGTGAACCAATAAATATGATTCAGAATTATTTCAAAATCTGTTTTCCCCAACCTGTGTTTAATAATAAGTGGGTTTAAAATTGATTCGTTGTCAGTTGATTGGGTATTTGTGGCTAAAATTGCATATTTCTTATCTGTTAAAATCCAACAATCGCCACTTTCTGGATTACCATATTTCTTTTCCCGGTTTTCGACATTGATTTCCAACAGCCCCATTACTGGATAACCTGATTTAATAATCTCTACTACGTCTACATCCCAAATATCAAACAATTCAGATAACTGTTTAACAATTATTTCAATATCTGATTTATGCAATTTTCCGTCACGATGTATAATGATTTTCTGTGGATGGGGCCTTCCAACTCTTTTAAGATGGGTTAACAGTTTATCAAAACATTTTGAAACGGTTTTTTCTGTAAGTGCTTCATTCCTTGGAATTTTCTTTTCAACATACGACTTGATAATTATTCCCCTGTGATCAAAAAGTACCATTCCAAGGTTTGAAAATTTTTCTTCTCCAATCGTAGTATGTCCTAAATCAATACCAATAAAATATGTGGTTTCAGGTTCATAAGTGTTATGAATAACGCATAAAACTCCTCCTAACTTTTCGAGGCATTTTACTGTAAAATTTGACAATCTTGCATTTGCATCATAGCTGCTTCCCAATTCTCCATAAAATAACTGATAATGGACTTTTAGTTTTTTCAAGGGAGCAAGGATTTCCCCTGATAGTTGATGAGGAGTGAATAAAATTATAAGTAAATCTTTCCCTTTTCCTTTGGTTATCTCCCTAATTTTTTCCATCGGAAGTGGATCATTTTTTCCTAAATCAATTTTTGAAAGTATTTCAATCTGTCCTCCTCTATTAAGTTCATTTACTTTATTGGAAAAGTCTTCCAAATAGTCTTGTTCGTAGCAAATTGGTAAAATGATTTTGGAATAAACTGGCTTATACATTCCTTTGAAATGAGCAGCACTTTGCTTTCCTGTGATAAATTTTTGTCCAACTTCAAGATTGTTTTGAGCACTAATTTTAGTGTATTTGACTTTGTAAAATGGTTTTGTTTCTATTTCAACAAAATCAGGAAGTTTGATGTCATTTGAAATTGGCACTAAAAACTCAATTGACTGATTTACTTTCTTAATTGTTTGTT
>CALMIT010000763.1 GCA_937864255.1 uncultured Saprospiraceae bacterium | reverse complement strand
ATTTACCTGAACGGGCAGGTTTTGCAGTTTTGAATCTTCGTCCAGCGCCGTGCGCATGTGTAACACCTGCTCGCGGTACGGCGAAATCAGCGCGATGCCGGGAAAATTTTCTTTATCCAGTTGGTCGCAAAGCTGGTACAGGTGTTCGCACAAAATCATAAACTCCTCGGGATTGTAGCGACTCTGTGCTTCCTTGTTTATTTTTTCTTCAAAACCACAACCGGCCGTGTCAATGAAAATAACCGGCGGGTGTTCCAATCCTTCCAGACTATGCCATTCTACTGAGTCGTGCGCCGTCAAAATTCCATTATAAAATTGCCGGTTTGAAAAGTTCATAATTGCCTGGTGCATCCGGTATTGCACGGTGAGTAGGTGCAGATTGGGCAGTCTGCCGAGGCATTTTTCAATCAGCGTGACGGACAAACCACCGCGTTGCGCTTCAAAAGATTTTACCGTCGGCGGCAGTTGAAACGGGTCGCCCGCCAGCACCACCCGGCTCGCCTTCGTAACAGGAATCCAGGTAGCAGGCTCCAGCGCCTGCGCGGCTTCGTCTATAAAAACAGTGCGAAAAATACGTTTGTCCAGCGCTTTGTGCGTCACGCCCACCAGCGTGGAAATAATCACCTGCGCGCCGTCCAGTATTTGATCCAAAAGCCTGTCTTCCAACTGATTCGCCCAGGCGGCCAACTCGCGCGCCTGCTGTTTCAGATGCTCGCGCTCGCGGCGCGCTTCACCGTCGAAGCGCCTTTTAAACTTGCGCGCCTGCCTGCGCGCTTCGGCGGCTTCTATTTTTACTTTTTTGATGTGTTTGCTTTCGGGGTGCGCGGCGAGTTGAGCTTCGAGCGTGTGTTTTATTATCAAATCGTCCACCCTCGAAATGTGCCCGATGCGCACCACGCGCAGGTTCTCTGCAGCCAGTCGCTCGGTCAGCAAATCGGCAGCCGTGTTGCTCGGCGCAGTGACGAGGATGTTGTTTTCACTTTGCGCGAGCAGCCTGACGGCTTGCACGAGCGTGGTCGTTTTGCCGGTGCCGGGCGGGCCGTGTATCACTGCCACGTCGTTGGAAGCAATTACCTGCCGCACCGCTTCCTGCTGCGAAGGATTCAACATCGGCAAATCCGGTATGCTGCGAAAATCGTCTTTTTTCGGCGGCAATTTGCCGAGCAGCACGTCGCGCAGTTCGGCGAGGCGGTTGTTGTTAGCCTCCGTCACTATTTTCAAAGCACGCTCCATTTCGACGTAAGTACGCCCGTCAAAAAGCAAATCCACGCCTATCTGATCCAGATTGATCCACTCGGGCAGTTCTTTGCTACTCAATACGATTTTCATGCGATTGCTTTCCGCGAAATTGATAACACCTTGTATTTCAGGCTTATAAGCGTCGGCGTACAGCGTGTAAAACCTGACCGGCATGCCGGCTCTAAACTGGTGCGGTTTGTTGAGCATATTGGTACGCTCCACGATCACGAAGGCGCGTTCGCCGATGGCAAAACCGGATTTCACCACTTTCACGGGAAGCCAGGTGGAGCCTTGTTCTCTGCGCTCGCTGAGCGGCTGATTTTCAATTTCTTTTTGATAAGCGGCGTAGTCTTCCTGTTTTTCCAGGTGAAGCAGTTCGAGTAGTTTTTGCAGTTCGGGAAATTTGGAAGACATGAAAAAGACAGGGATATTTTTCGGTTTTTAAAAAAGCAAAGAAAGCGTTTTTGTGTTTCAAAAAAATAAAAAAGCCGGGCAATGCCGCCCGGCGCAGTTAATCACATAGTATGATGTGGAGTGTTTATTCGTAGTTTTTTGAGTAAAAAACCAGTTTATAAAAAGAGAATAAAAGACAATGGATTTCCGCCTGAAAGCGGAATTTTTTCGGAGTTGAAAAACTTGTCTCCGGACGGTGCCGGGTTTTGGACTGTTCGGTGGAAAACATAATCAAATTTTCAAAAACCGTTCCCCATAAATTTATTTTGCTACACACATTCAGGTATATTTCGGGCGAAAAATCATTTTTTCTTCTCAAAAAACACAATCTCTTCCACATTTTTTTCAAAATGAAAAATCACCATTACCAAACCCGAATCATCTGGACGGGCAATCAGGGCGCGGGTACAAAAAGCTACGCCGCTTACAGCCGCGATCACGAAATACAATCCGCCGGCAAAGCAATTATCGAGGCAGCTTCCGACCCTGCTTTCCGCGGCAACCCGGAGCGGTATAATCCAGAAGAATTGCTCGTTGCATCGCTTTCTTCCTGCCACATGCTGTGGTACCTGCACCTTTGCGCAGTCAACGGCATCGTAGTCGAAACCTACATTGACGAGGCGGAAGGTTGGATGGAAGAGACAGACGAAGGTGGCGGGTTTTTTAAAAAAGTTATTTTAAAACCCCGCGTCACTTTGTCCGGTTTTGAAAAAATGGAACTGGCCGAATCGCTCCACCACCGCGCCCACGAGCTTTGTTTTATTGCCAATTCGGTCAATTTTGAAGTAGCTTGCGAGCCTTCTTTTTTATCGGAATAGATTGAAAAAATGTATAGCCGTGAAAAAATACTATCCCTCGCGCCCGACGCGGTCAGCGCCGGCAAAGCGGTAGAATGTGCTGTTCCCTGGCGGTGGGAGCGGGCAGAAGGTACCGAACGCGCCGTGTGGGGGCTGTACAAAACGCCCGCCGAACCTTTCACCACCATCGTGGACGTGCAAAAACAGCGATTCAAATGCAATTGCCCGAGCCGGAAATTTCCCTGCAAACACGCGCTCGGTTTGCTGCTCATGCTGCTGGAAAAACCCGACGCTTTCCGCCTCGCCCACGAATATCCCGACGAAGTAAAAAAATGGCTTGAAGCCCGCGATAAAAGAAAAGAAACCGAAAAAAAAATACCGGACGATACCACGCCGGTCGCTGAAAGTGCCTGGAACTGGCAAA
This sequence comes from uncultured Saprospiraceae bacterium, assembly GCA_937864255.1. Classification (GTDB taxonomy): domain Bacteria; phylum Bacteroidota; class Bacteroidia; order Chitinophagales; family Saprospiraceae; genus JAGQWW01. The sequence goes on along the minus strand of CALMIT010000763.1, from coordinate 667 downwards.
ACATTGCGACGCCACAGCGACTGGAAGAAATGCTGGAAGGCGCGGAGACGCTGGAAAACTGGCTGCTCGACCTCACCCGCCAGGGACTGGCGCAGGCATTGCAACAAGGAACCGATTTGTGGTTGCAAATGTCGGCGCGCATGGTGGATTCCAAACTGGGCGGACTGGCAAAACGCCTCCGGCAGGTACCGGCTTTGCTGCAATTGTCCGACTGGGAGACGCGTCTCGCGGGTGAAATGGGCGCTCTTTTTTTGTTTGTGAGGAGTTTTAAAAAAATGAAAACCCTGCCGCCCGCCCTGCAATGCGAGTTGCTGCAAATCGCCGGCGTCAATTTGAAAAAAGAAGAAGTGCTAAAGCAAAGCGGCGTCTGGGACGACTGGCTGGTGATAAGTCAGATGACGGGCACGGAAGAAAACCTGAATTTTCGACGCGTGTGGCTTTGGGGGCAGACTTCGCTGCAACCCGCTTTATTGCTGGATTACAGCTTCGGCGACGCCGGTTTTGATACCCGCTGGCAAACGGCGACCACTTTTGAAGGCGAGGTGATTTTTTATCCCGGGACATTTCCTTTGCGGGCGCTGGTAAAAACGATAGAGGCACAAAACAAGCCGGTGGCGGAGCCGGAAGGTTTTTCCGGGTTTCATGAATTTTTTAAAACATACGCCGA
>CALMIT010000762.1 GCA_937864255.1 uncultured Saprospiraceae bacterium | reverse complement strand
CCCTGCCCGAAAATCTTATAGAAAGTGAACTTTTCGGGCATGAAAAAGGCGCCTTCACGGGCGCTTTCCAGCGAAAAACCGGCAAGTTTGAACTGGCACACAAAGGCACGCTTTTCCTCGACGAAATCGGCGAGATGCCGCTTGATTTGCAATCAAAATTATTGCGCGTATTGCAGGAAGGCGAGTTTGAGCGGGTGGGTGGCACGCAAACTTTGAAAGTGGACGTGCGGGTCATCGCCGCCACCAATCGCGACATTGAGCAATTGGTGCGCGAGGGAAATTTCCGCCTCGACTTGTATTACCGGCTCAATGTTTTTCGCGAAAGAAAAGAAGACATTCCGCTCCTCATCAGACATTTTGTAGAAAAATACAGCGAAAAGGCGGGTAAAAAAATTGACAAAATTCCGCAGCACATCATTGACAAACTTTTCCAGTACGAATTTCCGGGCAATATCCGCGAACTGGAAAATATTATCGAGCGCGCGGTGATACTCACCAACGGCGATACATTAAAAGCTGACCTCAGTTTTATGGAAGATAAATCGGGCAATTTGGCCGAAGGCATTGACCCGGTATTTCTGACTTTTGACGAGGTGCAAAAAAATCATATCGTCAAAGCGCTTGACCGCACCAACTGGCGCGTGAGCGGCGAAACCGGCGCGGCGCGACTGCTCGGATTAAACGACAAAACGCTCTTCAGCAAAATGAAAAAGCTGAAAATTTCGAGAGATTAAACAGCCGGCAAGTGGCAATTTTCTATTCCTGAAATAAAAGAATTTTTCTTAAATAAAGGAAAGATGAGGTTGTTTTTACTAAAACTGCTTTTTGTAAAAAACTGTTTTTCAGCAAGTTAGCGTCAATTTAAAGGCTGGCATCTGTTTTGAATAAAAGACAGTGATAAGTAACCATTTTTTAATCAAGATTTATTTGATGTGAACAAACCTTACGCCGTCGAAAATATTCAGCCTTCCAAAATTCCGGCACTCATCGAAAAGCTACAGGACAAAATCGGGATCATTCTCTTCCAAAATCACAGCTCCGGTAGCAACCACATGTTTGATATTATTTTGCAAAACCTCGCAAGCGAATTTCCGGAGGTTCCGTTTTTTAAAACAACGACGGACGCCAGCAACCAGTTTTTTCAAAAACTCGGCGTTCGCTCATTTCCTTTCACCGTGATTGTAAAAGCAAAAACAGTGGTGGATTGCTTTGAAGGGCTGATTTCCAAACGACAGTTTCGTGAAAAAATCAACCGTTTTCTCGAAAGCAGTTAATCAGACAACTGCTCGATTAGTTCTTTACTCAACTGTGAAAATTGGTCTGACAAGAGTACAAAATTGTCCATTTCTGCAACAGCCTTTTGTACTTCCGGGCTAAGCTGACCGCTCTGCTTCCATTTTAATTCCATCATTCTTTTTTGATTTTCCAGCAGACTTTGCAAGTGGTCAAATTTTTTTATCAACGTGGATTTTGAATTTTTCGAAGCTCCATTTTCGGCGTTTGCCGCAAATTTTTTTTCCAAATCGGCGAGAAGCAATTCGTGTATTTCCACACCCAAAATCAGCGAAATCTGCACCAGAGATTCAATGCGGGGTTCTACATTTTTACTTTCATAAGCAGCCAGCGTGCTTCTCAGGATTCCTATTTTATCTGCTAATTCCTGCTGGCTAAATCCGTTTCGCCTCCGCAAAAAACGGAGATTTTTGGAGAGGTTATTCATCATCAAAATTTTGTACGGATTAGTAAAATAAATCTATACGCAAAAAGTCGAATGGGGTCAAAAAAAGTAAATAAAAATTATAAACTCCTGAACATCCGCCAAAAAAGTCCTGTTCAAATAATAAAATGCAAACGACAACAATATTGAAAAGCATCGTACTCACGACAAACTTCTAAAATCAAATCTCGCCGCATGATGCACGATTGACACTTTTTACCAAACCAATTATTAACAAAAATCAAAACAGTATGAAAGATCTTCTGTGGCTTATCGTATTGATTTTACTGATAGGCTGGCTCATCGGTTTTATTGGCTTCGGTCAATTGGTAGGCAATCTCATTCATATTTTGATCGTGGGCGCCGTCATTTTGGCGGTTTTGGGGCTGGTCAGAAAAATATGACAGCCGCAGCCGGCGCATAAAACATTCATTTTCAAATTCTTAAAACAACATTATCATGAAAGACAATGCAAAAATCGGAATCGCACTCGGAGTAGGTTTATTGACCGGAGGAATTGCAGGTTTTTTACTCAATTCCGATAAGGGAAGAAAGTTTCGAAAAGATACCAATAAGAAACTCAAAAAACTGGAAGAAGAGGCGCGCGAAACTTTCAAAGCGCAATCGGCCAATTTCAATGAAAATTTTACAAAAGTCATGAACGAGGCCAAGTCGTCTTTTGACGCCATCATGGCGCGGGTAAACGGCTCCGTGGACAAAGTTCAGGATGAATTGGAAGACGCGGCGGAAGGCGTGGAAAAAGACTTCAAAAAAGGCGCTTCGAAAGCCAAAGCCGTCATCGAAAACAATGTAAAATCCTCCAAGTAACTACATACGAGGCGTCGGAGATTCATCCGAATCCCGGCATTTTAAACTGCATAATCTGATGCATGAGGGAAGAACCGGCGGGCAATTGCGCATCCATCCGAATTTTCCATTTCGAAAAATTCGGGCGAAAATTCCGGCACAGGTTCTTCCCTTTTTTATCCGGTTTTAAAATCAAAACAAACAGCCCAGTCATGCAAGAGGAATCCATTTTAGAAAAAACGGGAGAAAGCTACGGCTACCTCAAAGAATTTGTCAACCTGCAATTTGAATACCTGCGCCTGGAAATAGCCGAGCGCAGCGGCAAGGTGCTTTCTTCACTCATCACCGTAGCGGTTATCGGGCTTATTGCCCTGATTGTTTTGCTCTTTGTCAGCCTTACGGCGGCGATTTTTCTCGGCGCGGCCATCGGCTCTTACACGGGCGGCTTTTTGTTGATCAGCGCATTTTATGCACTCACGGGCATCGTTGTTTATTATTTTAGAAAACCGCTCATCGCTTCTCCTATTGTTTCATTGGTAATCAAAGAATTTTTTGACTGACATGAAAAACGAAGAATCCATCGCAAGAATAGAAAACCTGGCTCAGCTTCATGCTGAAAAGGAAAAAATACGCCGGCAAATCGAGGCGACGCGTGATCTTTTTTCAAACTCCCTCCAGCCGCTCGGTAAAGATTTGAGAAAAACGGTTTATCAAATGGCGGTCATTCCTGCCGGATTATCGTTTTTGGATCATCTTTTCGACCGCATTTTTGAGCGGCGGCAACCCAGGCAGCAAAGCCCGAAAGAATCCGGCTGGAAAGAGTGGCTGCCGGTAGTCGTGTCGGGCGCGAAAATAGGCTGGGATATTTTAAACGAATTAAAATCCGAGGAGGAGCCGGTT
>CALMIT010000761.1 GCA_937864255.1 uncultured Saprospiraceae bacterium | reverse complement strand
CAGACCGAAAATCCAGTCGGAAGATTTTTGCAAGGGACGGGAAAGGTACGGTTCGAGTACCATTGCGCCAAATAAATTAAGGCACAGCGACACGCCGGTACTGAACACAGGTTTGGCTTTGCGGTAAAGAAAATCGTCGTTTTCGTCGCGCACGATGTCTTTAAACTGCCTGTAATCAAACCAGGCGACGCCGCCATCCAGGAATAGCGCAAATTCTGTCAAAAGGAAATTCGATTTTATCAATGACAGTCGCTCCGGCCCGGTGAAGGGCAGGCGCACCTCGAAGCCGCCGAGGGCTACTTTGCTACCCAAAAGTTGATCGAGAAACAGGTCGTTCGCCTCCGCATTTTCATTCACATAATTTTGCTGATAGCCGCGCACAAACCAGGGGTAGCCGATAAAAATCGGAAATAGCTCGTCGGAATTTCCGCCGTAGCGCCCGAAGTGGGTCAGCCGGAAAGCCAGGCTGATGGGTTTTAAAAACTGGTAATAGCGAAAATCCACCGTCGGTGAATAAAATTTGTAAGTACCAAAAGTGCTTTCCATACCCAGCCTAAAACGATAACCCGCCAGCGGCGAAGCCACGCCGAAAAACGAATTGTCGCCCACATAAGCGCCGCTCACGGTGTACAAATCAAAGCCGGGAGGCGCGTCCAGTTTTTCTTTATCCTGACCGATGTACCCACCTATAAATTGGTAATTCGGATCGGCGGCGTAATAATTCGTAATCTGATCCACTCTCGAACTGTAATAAGCGCCCGAAGCGCCTGCCTCAACGCGCTGCGTAACCGAAAACGGATACTGCGCAAAAACATCCAGCCTGTCTTCAAAAATCCGCTGTATCAGGTATTCCTGCTTCCACACATTAAAATTTCCCTGGTTGGTTTCCAAAACGTCGGGAGTGAGCGTGGGATAACTCACGGACGGGTAAGGAATGTGCGTGAAACCCAGCCCCCATCCTATCCTGTTTTTTTGATTAAAATAGGCGACCTGCCCGCCGGCGTCAAATATTTCTCCGTTGATGGCCAGTGTACTCACTAATTGGTGATCGCCCAAAATATCGCTGAAAAGCATGGTGACGCCGCCCGCAAGCAAAGTATTCGAGCCGAAAGTGTTGGTACCGATTCCTACTCCGCCGCCGCCGGTTACAAAGTCCAGTTTGAATTTCGGTTTGTACTTTCCCTGCGTGATGGAATCCGCGGCAGTTTTTTCCATGTTTTCCTGATTTTCCAAACCTGCATTGACCAGGTCGGGCGCGCGTTTGTTGATTCTCGGTAGCATGGCCGGTTCAAAATTCACCGCGTCGGGAGCTACTTCCGTGTTCAAAAATTCTTTCGGCTCGGCTTCATACACCAGGTAATCGCCTTTGTAAAAATGGGTGTACAAAACTCGGTTGCGGTCGCCGCCCACGGTGATGGCCGGCGCGTAAGGCGTAATGCCGCTCACGCCCGTCAGCAAGTCGGTCAGTTGAAACACCTTGCCGCCCGCTGGCTCGTAACGATACAAATTGCGGAATCCGTCGCGGTTGGATACGAAAAGTACGTTGCCGTCTTTATCAAAAACCGGGTTCATATTATCCGCGCCGGGGAAAACGTCTATCTGCTCCGTTTTGCCGGAAGGCACGTCCATAATTGCCAGATTGAAAACCCATTTGCCGTCGGTTTTTCCTTTTTCCAGACTCAACTGATCGGTCGAAAAAGCGAGGCGGCTGCCGTCCGGCGACCAGGCGGGCAGCATCTCCGAATATGCGTCGTTGGTGAGGCGCGGCACTTTTTTATTTTTCAATTCTATCGAAAACAAATCCACCTGACCCTGCACCAAACCAGCCACGACGACGGATTTTCCGTCGGGCGACCAGGCGGGACTGCTGAACGCGGGCAGGTCTTTCAAGCGTAATTCTTTTTTAGTCTTTCCTGTTTCCACGTCTTTGATAATCAACACGTTACCCCCCTGCCTCACCGCCACGAAAGCAAATTCTTTTCCGTCGGGCGACCAGGTGCCCGCAGATTCGATGAAACTAAAATCGTCGAGGTGACCATCGCGCAGCGTGCTGGCGATTTTCCTGATGATTTTACCCGTGCGGGCATCCGCCAGGAAAAGGTCGAGCGTGAAAATGTCTTTTTCAGAATAAAAAATCACGTAGCGTCCGTTCGGACTCAGCGAGGGCGATATGTTCATCCTCCCCGCGTTGTCGGTGGGAAGAATTTTTTTACCGACCGGCTTTTCTTTTTTGCCGGTTACATATTCTTCGTAGTGCTTTTTCTATG
>CALMIT010000760.1 GCA_937864255.1 uncultured Saprospiraceae bacterium | reverse complement strand
AACGCGACGTTCCGGGAAGTCCCGATTTTTTATGTTCGGTACACTCCAGGATGATTTGCAGTCGGTTACCTTTGCTTTTCTTTGCCATTTCTATATAAATTTTTCAGCTTAAACGAATTTGATTCCTGTGTCCACACCTTTTTTTTCCAATTTTCTCAAGTAAGCGTAAAGACCCAGTTTGTTGATGGTTCTTATCGCTTGTGTACTTACCTTCAAGGTAACCCACTGACCGACTTCAGGTATAAAAAACCGCTTCTTTTGCAAATTCGGAATGAAACGACGGCGTGTTTTTCTGTTTGAGTGGGAAACACTATTTCCTGAAATCGGACGCTTTCCTGTTAGTTGACAAACTCTCGACATCTCCAATTGTTTTGTAAAATTCTAAAAATAATTTTGTGATCCGGGAAGGATTCGAACCTTCAACCTCCTGATCCGTAGTCAGGGACTCTATCCAATTGAGCTACCGGACCTGCTTCTTGAAAACCATGCCATTTTAATAGAAAAACAGGCGCTTTCGTCAAAAGCGGTGCAAATATATTCCTTTCACATTGATCTCAAAAGTTTTTTCCAAAATTATATTTGGAATTTTGTTGCTCATCATATCAATACTTGAGTACTTTTTTTGTCACCACATCTTTGCCTTTTGAAATCGTCACAAAATAAATTCCACTGGATAAACCGCCCAAATTGATTTTTTTAATTCCTTCACCAAAACGGCTCGGTGTAAAAATCTCATCGTAATACAACTTTCCGAGTGCGTCGAATAGGCGAATCCGGCAATCTTCAAAATCAGGTATCTGGTAAAAAACATTGAGTTCGTCGGTAGTCGGATTTGGTCTCAAACCCAGTATTTCCAATGGTCCCAACTTCACCTCACAATATTCGGAAATCAACTCAAGGCTGTTTTTGACATTCAATCTGCCGCCAGTGACGGTTTTATTTTCCAGATCAGGAAGTTTGTCAACACCTTGCAAAATCCAGTTTTTCATCAGCAGCGCCGTAGCCGAGGGAGCCTGTTTAAAACTGGCTATTAGCTTTTCACACGGTGCGCTATACAGTAAGGCAACTGCCCCTGCCACGTGCGGCGAAGACGCGCTGGTACCCGGAAAATTATTTGTGACGCCATTCAAACTCCTGATAGTGACCGTACCGTCGCCCGGCGCTCCGAGGTCAATATTTTTCTTACCAAAACCGGCGGTAGCAAGGCGGTCTTCACGATTGGTGTTGGTAACAGTGATCAAATAATCGCTCGGACATCCAGAAGGCGTATCACCCAATTCGTCGACATCTATTCTGTCGTTCGACGTAGCCGCTACCGAAAGGACTCCCTCACTGCCGAGCGAGTCATATACTGCGAGCCAATCGGGATATTCGATACAAGGAGTGGGTTGGTCAATTCCAAAAGAAGCATTGGTGACGACGACAAAAGCTCCTTTTGCACCGCCGGTTCTGTTGTAATCACGCCTTTTTTTCAATACATAATAATAGGCGGCCACAGCTTTGTCAGAAGAGTCAATTTGTAAAAGCATCAATTTCACGCGCCAATTCACGCCACTGGTGTATTTGCCGTTATTGCCACGAGCGCCGATAATGCCGGTCACCGAAGTACCGTGCGAACCAACGGTGAAGTTTTGTCTGTCAAGTGCAAAATTCCAACCCGCCACGTCATCTATCAGTCCGTTGCCATCGTTGTCTATGCCGTCGTTTTCAATTTCTTCCCGGTTTTTCCAGATATTTTCAATCAAATCATCATGATTGACGTCAAAGCCGCTGTCTAAAATGGCCACGACAATCGTGTCGCCCTCAGCTGAAACGCCGCCCGTCGTGGCATCCCAGACGGTTTCCAAACCAAGAATCTGCATATTCCACTGTTCAAGAAAATTGGGGTCGTCGGGTGTCGTTCTGAATGTCACTTTTTGATTCCTATAGGCGTGTTGGACGCCGGGCAGGTGCCGAATTTTTTTCAAAACTGCCTCTACCTGAGCGCTTTGCACTACGCGGACGAGGTGCAAATTCCATTCTGGGATAATTGTATTTCGAAAATAAATTTCATGTTCATCCAAATCTGACTTTTTCACATCAGTGAAAAAATTTTCCAAACTGTAATTTGGTTTCAAACGAACGATTAGTTCGTTTTCGATGGAAGTATTTTCCGGTTGTGCAAACGCCGCAGAACCAAAACAGAGCAAAACTGGCAGGACGAAGCGAGAAAGTAAATTTTTAGAGTTCATAAAAGCGAGGCTAATTTTTCAAAAAATGATGGATAAATAATTCCCGAAAATAAGCAGGCGAATGTTGTAAACGACTCCCGTACCAGGAAAACAATTCGCCGTCCACCAAAATAATTTTGGCTGACGGACACAGCGAGCGAAACTCCTCAACGTGTTTTTGCGAAAATGGATACGGTTCCGAAGACAATAAAATGGCGTCGGGTTTGCAATCG
>CALMIT010000759.1 GCA_937864255.1 uncultured Saprospiraceae bacterium | reverse complement strand
AGTCTATTACACCGCAACACCAAATCGCCGTCAGGAAAGCAGACTTTACCATCAAACTCGCACAACTCAACGACCGCAGTTTTTTAGATACTTTAAAAGAAAAGCTGGTTTGGGGGGTTGACGTCAGAAACTGACAGTCCGCGCTAATTTTATTTTAATATCGGCCAATATGCTTTTCGGGTATATTTGCCGCGATTTTTCCTGCCTCTGTTGCTGTGTTTCGCTCCGTTTTAAATTTAATTTTTTTAAAAAATCAAAAAGATTCATTTTATGAACACCCTCTCAAAGCTCTTAATACTTTTACTAATGACCGCCGGCACAATGATACTTCGTGCACAGGAGTATAAATGGGAAGGCGGCGTTTTTATCGGAGCGTCCAATTATCAGGGAGATTTGGTGAAGCCCGCCATTTTTACATTAAAAGAAACCAATCTTGGTTATGGATTGCTGTTGCGCAGGCATTTGGACAAAAACTGGGCGCTGCGCCTCAACCTGGCCGGCGGAAAAATCACCGGCGACGATGCAAATTTTGATGAAAGAAAACCCCGCGGCTATAGTTTTTCTTCTACCCTGACCGAGGCTACCCTGCTGGCCGAATGGGATATTCTTGGAAAAAGAAGGTGGAATGCAGACGGCAGTTTTAAAAGGATTTTATCGCCTTACCTGTTTGCCGGCGCGGGCGCTGCTTTCACAGATACATCGGTGGATTTTAATGGTCAAAACACAACGAATATCCAACGCGATAAAGAGCAGGCTGCCGATTCGCGCACCAATCTCTCCATCCCGATGGGAGCAGGCATCAAATGGGACCTCAATGAAAACTGGAATCTGGGCGTCGAAATGGGCTACCGTCTCACTGTCAACGATTATTTGGACGGCGTGAGTCTGGCCGGCGACCCTGATGACGATGACTGGTATATTTTAGGAGGATTGACGCTTACTGCCAAATTCGGCGGTGGAAAAGACAGCGACGGCGACGGTGTTTCGGATAAAAAAGACGAATGTCCGCAGGTTCCCGGGGTAGCCGCATTGGCAGGTTGCCCGGACAAAGACAACGACGGTATTTCCGATAAAAAAGATCGTTGTCCTGATGATTTTGGCTTGGCAGATATGTACGGCTGCCCGGATAGCGACGGCGACGGCGTAGCCGACAAAGACGACAAATGTCCTACCGCCGCGGGCGCTAAAAACCTGCAAGGCTGTCCTGATAATGACGGCGACGGCATACCCAACGATGTGGACGAGTGCCCCGACGTACGCGGTTTGAGGAGGCTGAACGGTTGCCCGGATAGCGACGGCGACGGTGTAGCTGATTTTAAAGACAAATGCCCGGAAGAGGCAGGCATAGCTGCCAATCAGGGCTGTCCTGATTTTGATGCGGATGGCGACGGCGT
>CALMIT010000758.1 GCA_937864255.1 uncultured Saprospiraceae bacterium | reverse complement strand
AAAAAGGTGAGCAGGTTTTTAGTTTTCAAAAAAAGAAAAAAAGTGAGTGAGTGGATGCACCGGCGATTATTTTTCCGGAAAGAATACATTCACCGGCACATCCGATACCTTGATTTGTCGGGTATGCTGACAAGATGATTTCAAATAAAACCGGAGACCGAAATTTTTTAAAATGGAGAGAGACTAAAACGGGCGAATGTAAATTTGGGTAAAGTTAATTTTTAACCCCTAAAAATTTACCTGCATCACCAAAATTACCCTTTGAAGGTTACTTTTGGGAAAATTTTTAAAATCGCAAAATGAGACAAATCACTTCCAATATCCTGATGGTACGCCCCGCTAATTTTGGCTTCAACGTGGAAACGGCGGCCAGCAATGCTTTTCAAAGCGAGGACAATCAACTTACCGAATCGGAAATCAAAGCGCGTGCAATGGCTGAGTTTGACGCTTTTGTGGAAAAATTACGCGCATCGGGCGTGCAGGTGATCGTAGCCGACGATACCGCCGAACCCACAAAACCCGACGCCGTTTTTCCGAATAACTGGGTCACTTTTCACGAAGACGGCAGGGTGGTGACCTACCCGATGCTGTCAGAAATGCGGCGACTGGAAAGGCGCGAAGACATTATCCGGCAACTTGGCGAACGCTTCGCGGTCACCGAGCGCGTGCACTTTGAACAGTTTGAAAAGTCCGGCGAAATATTGGAAGGCACGGGCAGTCTGATTCTTGACCGCGAAAATAAAATTGCTTATGCCTGCCTCAGTCCGCGCACCAACCGTGAGCTGCTCGACTGGTTTTGTCAAAAAATGGATTTTGAAAAAGTCGCTTTCCACGCCGCGGACGGCAAAGGGCAGGAAATTTATCACACCAATGTGCTGATGGCGCTCGGACTTACTTTCGTAGTCATTTGCCTCGACACGGTGCGCGACGCCGACGAAAGGCAACACCTGCTGGAAAGTTTTGAAAAAACGGGCAAGGAGGTCATCGAAATCAGCCTAGACCAGATGATGGCTTTTGCGGGTAATATGCTCCAGGTAGCTACGCAGTCGGGCGCGCCGGTGCTGGTGATGTCGGAACAGGCTTACCGCTCACTCCGCCCCGATCAAATCGCGCGCCTCGAACACCACAACGCGCTGCTCCACAGCCCGCTTTACACCATCGAACAATTCGGCGGCGGCTCCGCCCGCTGCATGATGGCGGAAGTGTTTTTGAGGGAGGAGTAAAATTTATATACTAGGAGTTCTAAACGTATCTAAATCATCGTAAGTTATATGAACCAAAAACAAAAAAAACACGAGAAAAAACAACAAAGACATCTGAATAAAGCAAAAAAAAGGTTTGAAATTATATCT
>CALMIT010000757.1 GCA_937864255.1 uncultured Saprospiraceae bacterium | reverse complement strand
TCTCTCAGAAAAAAACGTCAAATATCACCTGCTGCAAAAACAACGCGACGAGGTCAGTCACACCAAAAAACAGACGCCCGCCGAGCGCATTTTGCGCACCCTGCAAAGCGACCTGCACATGGATCAATTGCCGCTGCACCTGGAGTGTTTTGACAATTCAAACATACAAGGCAGCCACCCGGTCAGTTCCTGTGTGGTTTTCAAAAATGCCAAACCTTCCAAAAAAGATTACCGGCACTACAATGTGAAATCGGTGGAAGGCCCCAACGATTTTGCCTCGATGGAAGAAGTGGTGTACCGGCGTTATAAAAGATTGCTGGACGAGGGGCAGTCGCTGCCGCAACTCATCATCATAGACGGCGGAAAGGGACAACTCAGCGCCGCCGTGAAAAGTTTGCAGGCGCTCGACTTGATAGGCAAAGTGACCGTGATCGGCATCGCCAAACGGCTCGAGGAAATATTTTTTCCCGGGGACTCGGTGCCCGTGTACATCAATAAAAAATCGGAATCGCTCAAGTTGATTCAACAGGCGCGCAACGAGGCGCACCGCTTTGCCATCACTTTTCACCGCGACCAGCGCTCGCGCAATTTTACCAAAACAGAACTCACCGAAATACCCGGCATCGGCGAAAAAACTTCCGAAAAATTGCTCAAACATTTCGGCTCGGTCAAAAAAATCAGGGAAGCGACCGACGAAGAATTGGAAAAAATTGCCGGCAAGGCGGTGGTGAAAAAACTAAAATCGTTTTTTGAAACAGCGGAATGATGATGTGATAATGTGCTGATTTGCTGACAACACAACTAAAGACCAACCCCAAAAGACCAAAGACCAGCTACCGGCTCATCACATCCACGATACTTTTCAAAACCACAAACATCGGCTCGCGCCCCTCGCGGGTGATGAAATTATCTTCCTCGTCTTCGGTGAGCATATCTTCCACAAAAGCCAGCAAATCTTCCTGCGGATAATTTTCAAAAAAGGGATTGATGCGCTCATTAAATTGAGTCGCTTTTGAGTCTTGCAGCAAGTCCCAGTTTTTTTCTTCGGCGTCCATCAAATCATTTTCTTCAATTTCGCCGATTTCGTAGCCCGTTTGATCCACCGAGCCAAAAATGACCAGTCCGACAAAAAGCATCCACTCCTGCTCGTCCATGGTGAATGCTTCCACGTCTTCCGAAAAAAGATAGTTGAAAACAGCAGGTTGTTCGGCTTCAAATTTTTTCAATAATTTTTCGAAAGCGGCTTCATTTTCACCTATCTGGTCGGCAACGGCTTCGATAATTTCTGCGCTGATGTAAGGCAACATTGGCAATTATTTTTTGGAAAAGAATGCACAAAAAAACAAAAACCCGCCAACATTTGAGCCGGCGGGTTTTTTATTTTTTAATTCGAATCAATTACTGTTTCAATAATTTCAAAGTGGTTGAATTCCGTCCGTCGTCGGCGCGAAGGAAATATACGCCGGTCTCGATATTGTCTGCCGGAATTTGGAGCATGGTTTCGCCCGCAGCGAGCGAAATATTTTCCTGACACAAAGGCTTTCCGCTGATGTCGTAAAACACAAATCTGAAATCGCCGCCCGTATTGCCACGCAC
>CALMIT010000756.1 GCA_937864255.1 uncultured Saprospiraceae bacterium | reverse complement strand
GCAAAAACATTATGCGAAAGCGCGGGCGTGCCGTTGACTTCAAAATTGGCGTTGAGCGTCCTTTTTTCAATCAGGTTCAGGCTGCGATCCAGCCTGAAAAATTCATTTTGAGTAATAAAAAACAGCGCATCGGGCGTCACATGAGCATTTTGTAGCGGTCTTTCTACAGAAAGGCTCAATTTTTGCCATGGATTTTTGTCAACCGGCGGCGCCTCCACTTTGATGCAGGCAGAAAAAATGACCGCTGAAAGTGTCGCGTACAGTACAAGCGTATGGGTGTTCATGAAATTAATATTTGTAAGTTGTTACTTTTTCAGAAAGCAAAATTACTCGAACTGTAAATTTATGCTTTTGAATTTTTCGAATAATTTATTATTAAAAATTTCTGATAAATTGGAACTTTGTCCAGTTTTCCTGAAGTCTTGCCTGAAATACACTCAAAAATCCAATCATCATTTGATTTTTTTAATTTAAAAGTGCGCCTTTTATGAAAAAAAGCCTTCTCTTTTCTTTTTTCTTTTTGTTGATTGCCGGTGTATTTGCACAAAAACCGGTTTTTTTCGGTCAGAAGATCAAAGATTATAACCAATCCCAGGAGTTACAAGAGCAATTTTCCGAATTTTTTATTTACGAAATTGACGTGGCGGCGCTGTATCAGCTTGTGCGATCTGAGCAAGCGACGACTTATTTCAAATTGCAACTTCAGAATGATTTTGAATGGGATTTGAGTATTTATCCGCACGAATTGCGCGGTAAAAATTACCAGTTGAGAATCGCGCAGGCCGACGGCATACACTCGGTTGATCCGGGCCCGGTAAAAACTTTTCGGGGAAATGTAGCGGGTCAGTATCAAACTTCCACCCTCACCATTGACGAGAATTTTCTTTATGGCGTTATCAAAACCGGCGCTGCGGAGTACCTCATCGAGCCGGTAAATTATTTTGTGAAAGGTGCGCCCGACAATGTTTTCGTGATTTATGACGCCGAGGATGTGATCAAAAAAGAATTTGGCGATTGCGCCCTCGTGGAAATAGAAGAAAAGACGCAGGAAATCAGACAAACCATTGATCAGGAATTGCACGAACACGGCGAGCGTTTGTTGATTGACTGCCACGAAATTCCGATCGCGCTGGCCGCCGACTGGTCAATGGTTACCAAATTTGGCACATCGGCCGCTGCTTCCAATCATATTTTGGGCGTATTAAATAATGTAGCCGGCAACTATGACGATGAGTTTCAGGATCAAATGTTTTTGTTCAACAGCGATATGTTTATCTCCGGGTGTAGCTCCTGCGATCCTTGGTCTAGTACAACTGACGCCGGTGATTTGCTTGATGATTTCAGAAGTTGGGGAAATGGCGGCGGCTTTGGACCAACAGCGGATTATGCCACTTCCACACTTTGGACGAACAGAAACCTTGCCGGCTCTACCATCGGTATTGCTTATTTGAATGCGATATGTAACAGTTTGCGCTACAGCGTTTGCCAGGACTTTACTTCCAATGCGCAACAATTGCGGGTGTTGCAGGCGCATGAATTAGGTCATAATTTCAGTTCTAATCACGATGCTTCCGGCGCGCCTTTCATTATGGCGCCAGCTGTGAATACATCCACGCAATGGTCAACGCAGTCTATTAATTCGATCAACAATTATGTAAATAACCGGCAAAACGTTCCGGGTTGTTTCAATCCCTGCACGGGCGGCGGTAATCCTCCGATTGCTGATTTTACATCCAATCACTCCAACCCGATTTGTACAGGCACAGCCGTGCAATTTTTTGATTTGAGTACGGACAATCCGACTTCGTGGCTGTGGAGTTTTCCGGGAGGTACGCCGAGTAGTTCTACGCAGCAAAATCCGGTTGTAACTTATAATATCGTCGGCAATTACAATGTAACGCTGACAGCGACAAACGCTTTCGGAAGCGACGCCATCACGAAAACAAATTATGTCCAGGTAATTGCAGCGCCCGATGCGTTTTTTACTGCCGACATCAATTTGAATGTTGTCAATTTTACCAACTTGTCTAATAATGCCACATCCTATTTTTGGGATTTTGGCGACGGCGGAACGAGTACGCAGCACAGTCCTACGCATATCTACGCCACCGGCGGAGTTTACACTGTCGTTTTGACGGCATTTAATAACTGCGGTTCTGATACGCACACGTTGACCATTACTATCGTGATCGGACCGACCGCGAATTTTATTGGTATACCTACGAGCGGCTGTCAGCCGCTGACGGTGCAATTTATCAACCAGTCTTCTGCAAATTCCACATCGTTTGAATGGTTTTTCCCGGGTGGAAATCCTTCGTTTTCGACGGCGCAGGATCCGGTTGTCGTATATGACAATGCCGGTGTTTACTCGGTGACCTTAATTGCATCTAATTCAGTAGGCTCCGATACGCGGGTGCGTACGAATTACATACAAGTACAAAGTTTGCCAACCGCGAATTTTTCAGTTGCTGTGAATGGTTCTACTGTCACGTGTACAAATCTTTCCACTAATGCAAACAGCTATTTGTGGGACTTCGGCGACGGCGCTACGAGTACTG
>CALMIT010000755.1 GCA_937864255.1 uncultured Saprospiraceae bacterium | reverse complement strand
GTTGTGCTCAGAGCCACGCATACTGACCGACGAAAAGCCTGAGCCGATTTCAAATCCTTTACAAGCATTGATACTCAAAATAGCTTTACCCAGATCGGCGTGTAATTTATCAAAAACCGGTTCGCCCAAACCCGCGAGGCAATTGTGAACAACACAGGTCACAATACCGCCCACTGTGTCGCCGCTTTTTCTGGCGGATTCGATGTAGGCTTCCATTTTGGCCGCAACAGCTAAATCGGGACACCTGACCACATTTTTTTCAATATTTGAAAAGTCCAGTTTTTCAAGCGGTGTTTCTAATTTGATCTCGCCCACCTGCGATACAAAAGCTGAAATGCTGATTTTAAACTTTTCCAAAAAAATCCTGGCAATGGCGCCGGCTGCCACACGTGCCGCCGTCTCGCGGGCTGAAGAACGTCCGCCGCCACGATGATCGCGGTGTCCGAATTTTTCGTGCCAGGTAAAATCTCCGTGAGATGGCCGGAACGATTGTTCCAAATGTTCGTAATCTTTCGGGCGGGCGTCTTCATTGTTGATCAGCAATGCAATCGGCGTACCTGTGGTTACACCTTCAAAAATGCCGGATAGCACCTGCACTTTGTCCGATTCTTTTCGCTGCGAAACGATTTTGGACTGTCCGGGTTTTCGGCGATCCAATTCTTGTTGAATGAGCGCTTCATTCACTTGCAAACCCGCCGGACAGCCATCTATCACTACGCCGATAGCTGCTCCGTGCGATTCTCCGAAGGTAGTTATTCTGAAAGCCTGACCAAATGAATTGCCCGGCATATAAAGCGGTTTTGACGCCGCCAAAGGTAATTAAAAAAGAAGCTGCCGGAGTTTGTCGGGTAAAATTAACACGGGATAAGATTATGGTAGCAAATCCCAACCGAAGCCTTTGCTTGTGTACCAGCTATAATGCGAGGATCGCACCAGCCCGTATTTTTTTGAAAAAATATGCGTGAAGCCCGGTTCTCTTGTTTTGAGCGGACGATTATCTATGGCAATATTCAACGTGTCGTATTGAGCATTCAGCAATTCCATATTGCTGGTGAAAGCATCAATTTTATCGGTGGAATACGGAAGATCGGTTTTCCAGCCCTTGATACCGACCTGAAGTTCTCTTCTACCGGCCAGCAGTAAAAATTGCTCATTCGAAAACTGGAAAAAATAAATCCTTGAAGTGAGGCGCTCCTGCACCTGATGAAGAAATAAAAGGTCGCCCTGAAAATCGAGGTAATAATAAATAGCACTATCGGCGAAAGCTACATTATTTTCTCCGTTTAAAGACGCGGAGCCGGGAGTCAGATATTCTTTTACCAGATAACCTTTTTCGTTTTTGGCAACAATCTCTGCTGCCAAAGTATCATTCACGTATGAAAAGTTGAAATTATGGTTGCTTTTGTAGTCCTCGCCTTTCAAAAGGAGATAGAGACTTTTTTGTCCGACCTGCGGATGTTCAAAACTGATTTTTTCAACCTTAAACGGATCTTCATCCTTCTGGCAACTAAAAAAAAGTAGTGATAAAGAGACCAAAAGGAGTAGCAAATTACAGCGCTCCTCCATAGAATGTTCGTTTATTTTAAATAAAAAATGGCCCGCCAAAATGCGGCGAGACTCAAATTCACCGTGGCCAAGACAAATACGATACCAAAAGGAAGCAAATTCGGGTTAACAGGCTTTCGCCGGAAAGAAAATGAGGATAAACCGCTAAAAAGGATAGTTGATACCCAGGTTATAATTTATATCATCCAGGCGGAGTTGATCAAATGACCGGTATGCCCAGTAAGTGGACTTGGTCACGATTATGTTGTCGGGGTTTTCGGGGTCAACGATGTATTCCAGAATTTTTTTGTAGGGATTTTTTATACGATAACCCATGTCCAGCCGGAAAACGAAAAAATTGAAGTCAAAACGCAATCCGAATCCCGTTCCGATGGCAAATTCTTTTAAAAAATTATCGCCGATTTCTGTTCCGTCGGCCGCTTTTTTCGGGCGCCACTGCAATTGACCGCCCAACCGCTCGTCGGCTTCAATAGTCCAGACATTTCCAAAATCCAGAAAAATAGCGCCTTCCGTAACCAGGCTCCAGATTTTAAACATATCAAAACGGTACTCTGCATTAAATTCCATTTTAAAATCGCCGGTCTGATAGAAAAGCAGGCGATTTTCAGGGTTTTCGGTCAAGGGATCGAGGTAAGAACCGGGACCAAGTCCGCGTGCGCCCCAGGCACGAATAGACTGTGGACCGCCCACATAAAACTGCGAAACGTAAGGTACTTCTTCCGAAAAGCCGAAAGGCCGGGCAATTCCGATATTCGCTCTCAGCGCAATACTGTGTTTGGGTGTAAACTGCCGATAGTGCCGGACGTCAAATTCCAGCTTTCCGAATTGTGAAAATTCTACGCCTTTGCCCAATGTAAAAACCTTTGGATTGGACGAAATCCGGTTGTAAATCTCATTCGCTGCCCACACTTCAAAACCGGACAATTCAGTGGATAACTGAAAAATGGTGCTTTCACCAAAGCGACTGGTGCGACTGGTAAAAAAGTAATTGAAATCACGGAATAAAAAGCCTGAAAACAACTGATCGCCGAAACTGCGTTTCAAAAATGGGTTGCTTTCCAGCAAAACTTCAAAATCGGATTCCGTGGTAGGATCAAGATAATTGATGGAAAAATGATTGATAATATAACGGTGTTGTGAGCGCCGGATATCGTAGCCCAACGAGGCATTTAGCAGGTGGTAATTGTAAAATTGATAAATCGAAAGATAGTTGTAGCCGAGCGAGATTTTGGTAGGCGCTTTTTCTTGCAATAAATCATAAAAATCTTTCCGAATCAAACCGATCCGCCTCAGACCTTTGTAAATACCGAAATAATCCCAGAACTGCGGTTTAAAAAGATCGAATGAAATGCGCGTATCCAGCGTATTAAAAATTGAACGCACAGTATTATCACGCTTGCCTCCGAGGTTCAGTTCAAATCCAAAGGAGCCATTTGCGGAAAGTGACTCCGCACTGCCCATCAAATTGCGATTTTGCAGGGAAAGTCCTCCCGACAAACCAAACAAATTGAATTTGTTGGTCGTGAAATTCCTTTCCGTGAAATTAGGCTCAACGTCGCCGCCAAATTCCCACTTTTTGCGTGGCACAAGATTGATTTCAAAGTCCAAAACCTGGCCGGTTATTGAGTCTTCTTTTTGTCGGATGTTTACAAATCGGTACACACCCAGGTCGCTCAGTTGTCGGTTGGTTTTGTCCAGGTCATCCTGCCGGTAAAGCATTCCGGGTCTCAGATAAATCAAATCCTGAAGCGCCTCCGGCTTTACCCAAAATGTTTGCTCCGGTTCTTTCACATACAACACACCGTTTATTGTATCTGCCGGTTGCAAAAGCGTATCCAGCACCGGGTTGTATCTCGGATTCACCGTCACCTCGCCCACCAAATAACGTTGATGCGTCCTGCCCTTTCCGGGCGGCAAGATTTCCAGCTTGATTTTCGCTTTGTAATTTGAAGTGTCTGCCTCCAGGGGTGCTATATAGTTGGGTGTAAAAAAGGCGTAACCTTCATTTCGAAAAAAAGTAGTGAGCCGGCTCACTTCCAAATCATAAATTCTGCCGTCCACCGGCTGTCCTTTTTTCAAAAATGTATTCTGCGCCGCTTTTTGCAAAAATTTGTTCAATACGGTGTCCTCGCTTATAAAAATCGTGGTATCAATTCGGTACAAATTTTTGGGTTTGAGATAATACGTGACTTCTACGTCTTTGTCATTTTTGTTGTATTTGTCATAAAACACTTCCGCATCAAAGTACCCGCGATTTTGCAAGTAATACTGCATACTTTGAGCCGCCGATTCGGCGCTGTTTTCATCAAAATAACTTGGTGTTTCGGCTATGCGGCGCTCGGCGAGATTCCTGATTCCGCGCTCAAGCCCGTTTTCGGTTTTCGCCATTTCCCTTGTCTCGTCAAGCCTGAAATAACTCCACAACGGTATTTTGAAAAAGAAAAACCATTTCTCGTTTGGCTTCTGTTTGTAAAGCGTGGAGAGGTCGTAAATAATTTGGGCTTTGTTGTTGAGCGATTCTCCTTTCGCGAGTTTGATTTTGTTGGCCACGAGCAGCTCTTTTTGCGGATCCAAATATTTGTTTACCCCGCAACTCGTGAGGACCAAAAACAAAGAGAACACTATCCAAATGACTTTTTGCGGGGATGCTTTAAACATTTATTTCTTTGTGGTTTAAAAAACTGAAAATTAATAAAGTCATTTTTATTGCCCTGCCTTTTTGGAAATTCTTAATTCAAATTTTAATGGCGAAAGCTTCCAGCCCTTATTTTTCAGGATGCGTAAAATTCCATATTTGCCGGGCAAATGCGCCACGCCTACCGCCCCAAAAAGCTTGTGTTCGCCCGCCAGGTTCGTAATTCTTTCCGCCATCTTTTGATTTCTTTCGTAAAGCAAGTTTCTTTTCTGATTACTCAATCCATTCTTTGATTGTTTGTAAAGTTCTGATAATCTGCCATTTATGTAATTATTTTCAGACTTTTTCAACTGCCGTTTGAAAGTCGAAAATTTTTGTAGCGTTTTTTTCAGACTTTGAATTTGATACTGCAAAGGAATACGTCGCATGATGTGCAAATCTTCCTCGAAGGTCTCAAGCCCAAAAGTAGTCAAACCGAGTCGGGCGGCTTTTTGCCATAAAAACTGATCCGGATAAAAAGTCTCACCGGATTTGAGAAAACAACGTCGTGTAATCTCGCTGATTAGATGGATCGGCAGTATTTTATCAAAATGCCGCAAATCAATCTTTGTCGCTTTTAGCAAAAATTTCCGATGTTTTTCAAAATGACTCTGAATGAAAAA
Organism: uncultured Saprospiraceae bacterium; assembly: GCA_937864255.1. Classification (GTDB taxonomy): domain Bacteria; phylum Bacteroidota; class Bacteroidia; order Chitinophagales; family Saprospiraceae; genus JAGQWW01. The sequence goes on along the minus strand of CALMIT010000755.1, from coordinate 882 downwards.
ATCGCTCATCCTCTGCCCTTCCGGCAAAAAAAGTGCTTCTCCTGTAAGTTCCGCAGCGTGCTCCGGGTTCACTTCGAGGGCAAATAATCCGCATTCTTTTATCAAAAACTCCAGCGAATTAAAAGCGGGCAAGTAATTTTGGTGCAACAGGTGCATCGTACCCAGCAGGTAAGAAATTTTACCACCGTCCGGCGGTTGGATAGACCAAAAAACGGACTGATTTTTCAAAAGGCAATTTTTTAAATAATAAAGCCGCAAAAGGCAAATCCTCCTGCGGCTTTACGGTTGACCCGAATAGGGTTAATCGTATTTAAAAGGCAGCACTTTTGACTGCTTTACGGTAGAAAGCGTCATCAGCGTTTTGAGCCTTTCGATTTCTTCGATTTGCGAAAGCGTCTTGAAAAGGAGTTTTTCGTACGTCGGAATGTCTTTGCAGACAATTTTCATCAAAAAATCCGCTTCGCCGGTGATGATGTAACACTCTGAAATTTCATCAATGGATTTTATTTTTTCCAGGAAATTATTGAGCGCATTGTCTTTTTGCCAGGCCAGGGATACAAGTACAAAAGTTTTTACATTCAAACCGATGGACTGAGGATTAACCTGAGCGTGATAGCTTTCGATAATCCCCGATTGTTCCAACTTTTTTACACGCTCCAAAGTGGGCGCCGGCGACAAGCCGATTTTTTTGGAAAGGTCAAGATTGGTAATTTTGCTGTTGTCCTGTAAAATCTGTAAAATTTTAAGGTCTGTCTTATCAAGTTTATCTGAAATGTCTTCGCTCATTTAGACGGTTTTTTGTTTGAAAAATCGGGCACAAGATAGAGTGCGCAAAAATAAAATACAAACAATCTCTCCAAACACTTTAAAATATTTTTTTAT
>CALMIT010000754.1 GCA_937864255.1 uncultured Saprospiraceae bacterium | reverse complement strand
CGGGTGGGGGGGTTGTTTTGGACAAAAATGCTGCTTTACCGGATCAAATTTTCGAAATAACCGCCGTTAGCGTCTTTATCGCTCACAATCTGGGTAGCGTTAAGTCCGTACACCCGCCAGCCGGAAAGCACTTTCGCCGCTTCCCGAATATCGTCCTCAGTGTAATTGCTATAATCGCCCGGGCCTACCAGCGGCCCTTTCCCGATGGTAAATAATTCGAAAAGTTCGCGGGCATAATTTTCATTGGGAGAATTGCCGGTATTCACGTTGCCATTCAAATAAAAAAGCATGGCAGGATCAATTGTGATTTGCTTCACGAGTTCTTTGAAATCACCGAGGCAATTGTCCGTCAACGTTGCCAGATAACGAAATTCAAAAACCGGATCATTGGTCTCCGCGGTCACAAAATGGTTGTGCCAAAAAAGCGTCATCGTCTGGATGATGCTGGTTTCTTCTTTTATAATGCTTTCCAGAATCCACGATCGCAAAGTCTGACGCCTGTAAGCCTGAATGCGGTTGCGCGTAGTTGTATCGCGCACATCATACCAGCCGGCCTTCCATTTTCCTGCTTCTTTTTTCACCCAGGGTTGTCCCACAGGCACATAAGGATCATTGGTGGCGGGCGGTTGGTTCATAGCGTCGCGCTGCCCAAGATACTGCCCCGAATTAAGCGGGCCAGTGATATTAACAGGAGTGAAAAGTTTATTTAATGTGGCGTTCAGCCCATCCTGTTGAGCTTTTTTTAGCTGGGTAAGACTGGGTCCAAAAGTTGCCCTCCGAAGAAGATGAGCAGCTTGTTCAAAATTCCAGGGACCGGTGTAAGGATCCATGCCGCCGGCAATAACCGGCGCGGAAAACTGCTTTGCCACTGCTGTGGACGCCTTCGTTTTTTTTCCGACCAGCGCAGCAATCGTTGACCTTCTATCCATAATTTAGTATTTAAGGGTTTTTGAAGATTTGTGTCGAAGGGGTATTTTCGAAAAAGTATTTCAAAAATACTGGCAATTGACCTTAAATGTTTGGTCTGGTTTAAAATTTTCTTAAAAAAAATAAAAAAAGCCGGTGCAAATGATGTGCACCGGCTTTTTTTGCTGCTTTTCTGCGCTTTTTATTCTTTTCTTCTCAACACCGGCACGTCTTTGACCACCATTTGCACGGTGTTGCGAATGCGCTCTTCGAGCAAGACAATCTTGCCTCTTTTCAGATTTTCCAAAACATTCTCCTGATAATGGCGGACGGTAATCAATTCTAATCCGCGGTCAATATTTACTTTATATTCTTTTTCGATAGCATTGGCAAAATCTTCCACACGATTGTCCACGTCATTGACGCTGATACCAAAACTGATCGCCGTGTTTTGCATCATATTGACCTGCAAGCGCATTTCCGCTATTTTTTGAAATAAATAGCTCATGTGGTGTTCTGCCACGAAGGAAAAGTCGCGGGTAGCGATATTTAGCAATGCCTGGTTTGATTCAATAGCCACCATCGGCGGGTAATTGTCATCCACCTCGGCAGAAATGCAGGTTCCCTCGCCCGATGGTTCTATGAAAGATTTTACAAAAAGAGGAATTGATTTATTCTGAAGCGGCTTGATAGTTTTCGGGTGAATGACTTTGGCGCCGTAATAAGTCATCTCGATGGCTTCGCGATAGGAAAGGCGCTCCAGTTTGGAAACATTATCAAAAATGCGCGGATCGGCGGTAAGCACGCCGGGTACGTCTTTCCAAATCGTCATCCGTTCGGCGTCCAGACAAAAACTGAAAATTGCCGCCGTGTAATCCGAGCCTTCCCTGCCCAACGTAGTTGTGAAGTTTTCTGAGGTGCTGCCAATAAAACCCTGCGTCAAAACAAACTTGCCCGAAGCGATAAGCGGCGGAACAATTTTTTCAGCTTTTTCTACCGTTTCGTCCCACTGCACCCAGGCTTCTCGGTAAAGATTGTCTGTGC
>CALMIT010000753.1 GCA_937864255.1 uncultured Saprospiraceae bacterium | reverse complement strand
CTTTCGGGCGAGCTAATGAGTTGGTGGCGGGGAGATCGCGAAGTGGAGGCTTTTGCCCGCGAAATTCGCCGAATGAAAAGTTCGGTTTGACATCCCGTCTCTTTTAAAATTGCTGAAAGTCACTTTTCCGCCTGACTCCGGTCATCCCGCCACACAGGGCTGAGGGCTTAATTTTAAGTTGAAAAAATTATTCTTCAACCTAAATTCAACTGTCATGAAAGCCGACTTCACCTTCACAAGTAGCGATGTTTTGATGTGGATGGCTTTTGTTTTTATCGCCATCGTTGCTATCGTCGCTTTTTTAAAAATGTATTTTAAAAAACAATCCGGCGAAAATCTCACCGAAAAATACCGGGATAAAAAATGGAATTCGCCGCTGGAAGCGCGGGCAAAATACCCGGATGTGGATATTTTCAAAATGCGCGGTTTGGTTTTTAATGTGAGCCTTGTTTTGGTATTTACCCTGATATTGGCAGCTATCAACTGGACGATTTATGAGGATGAAATTTACATTCCGAAAGATGCGCTGACTTTGGAAGAAGACATTGAAATAGAGCCGCCGCGGAGCGATATACCTCCGCCTCCGCCACCCCCGCCGCCTCCGCCCGTTATACAGGAAGTGCCACAGGAATTGATACCCGAAGACGAAGCGCCTGAATTTGTTGACCAGTCTATCAGCGAAGAAACGGTAATCAATGCCCCCGTGCAGGAAACAAAAGCTGCTGCTGCGCCGCCCCCACCACCCCCGCCTCCGGCGAAACCTGTCGTTGAGGAAATTTTTAAAGTAGTGGAGCAAATGCCGCGTTTTGCCGGCTGCGAAGATTTGGCGGGCAGCGATGCCGAAAAGAAAACCTGCGCTGAGAAAAAGATGCTGGAATTTGTGTACGAACACATCAAATACCCGAACGTGGCACGCGAAAACGGGATAGAAGGAATGGTAGTGATTCAGTTCGTAGTAGCCAGCGACGGGACAATTCAGGATGCCAGAATCGTGCGCGATATAGGCGGACAATGTGGCGAGGAAGCCTTGCGCATCGTGAAAATGATGCCGAAATGGATACCGGGCCGGCAAAGAGGAAAACCCGTAAAAGTGCTTTTCAATTTGCCCGTCAAATTCGAATTGAAAGGCAATCAATCATGATAAACAGACAGTGATTTAGGAGTTTTTTGAGAATAATTTTTTTAAAGAAAAGAGGTTTCACGAGTTTCGCACTTTTGAAACTTCTTTCTTTTTTGCCAAAGTGAACAAAGACCGTAGCTGTTGTTTATTGCACTATGCATGATCTGATTGACAAACTATCGGGCCGGTTGGTGCGGCCTTTGCCGGGGCAGGATGCACAGTTTAAAATGGCGCCTGTCGTACGGCGACATTTTCAGCCTCCTCCATCCAGCGCGCTGGATGCCTGCGTCGTAGCTTTATTTTTTCAAAAAAATGAAGACTGGAAAATTGTACTCATCGAGCGCGTCAATAACAATCCGAATGACCGGCACGGCGGGCAAATTAGTTTTCCGGGCGGCAAGCTGGATGCCGGCGACAATTCGCTCGAAGCGGGCGCTTTGCGCGAAGCCGAGGAAGAAATAGGTATAAAAAGAAATGAAATGAGCATACTCGGAAAATTGACGGAGGTGTATATTCCGGTGAGCAATTTTTTGGTGCATCCTTTTGTGGCCGTCGCGGCGACCGAGCCGCAATTTGTGCGGCAGGAACGCGAGGTGCAGTCTATTTTGGAAGTTTCGTTCGGGCATTTTCACCGTCCGGAAAACAGAGCAATAAGAGACATGCGCGTTTCGCCCAATATGATTTTGCGCGAAGTGCCGTATTTTGATGTTTTTGGCAGCGTGGTGTGGGGCGCTACGGCGATGATTCTCAGCGAGTTGGTGGAAATTACCAAATAACTGCGCTCACTTTCTTTCATATTTCCAGTTTTGCGATTTGCCTTCTTCCATCATTTCCAATGCCTTGTCCAGCCGCCGCAGGCGCGTAGCTTCGGTTTTGGAGCCGCTTATCCATTCTACGTATTCTTTTTTGTGCGAATAGCTGAAATTTTCAAAAGTGGTCAGCGCCTTCGGACTTTTGCGGAGCGCTTCGATAAAATAGCCGGGTATTTCAAGTTCTTTTTTCACCGGAGCGGGTCTTTCCAGTTTTTCGCCCGCATCTATCAACTGCATCGCTTCGTGGATGTATTCGACTAAAATGTGGTCAGCCGGCAAATCATCCATGCTTTTGATTTCTCCAAAATCGCCCATAGAAGTGCGCTCGCCGACCGGGGTGAGCAGTTTGTATGGGTCGCTCATTTTTGCGCCGAGCCAAAATCCGAAGGTGCAGTGCTGTTTGAAAGCAGCCATATTACATAAAATGCTGCCTTTGTAAGTAAAGTGCGGAAAACTCCACTTCATCACTTCAGCCGCGTCCGGGCAGGCGGCGTGAACGAGCGTTCGTATTTTTTCCAAAACCGGGCGGGCAAAGTCAGCCGACTTTCCGATATAATCATCAAATCGCGGATCGAGGGGCATAGTTGGTTTTGATTTTTAAAAACGATTTTCTGCTATTCTTCCTCTATATCTTCACAGTGATACAGCTTATCCTGCTTGCCTTTGAAAGGTTGTGTTTTGCTGCCGCTTTTCTTTTCCGCAAGCATTTTCTGAATGATACGATTGCGTTCTGTGGCAACGGCTTCCCGCGTTTTCAAATCTTCCGCACGGTCAAAAAACTTCACGCCGTCCACGTAAGTTTGCTCCGCTTTCGCGTAAATGGAGAGCGGATTTTCCGACCATAGTACCAGGTCCGCATCTTTGCCGGTTTTGATGCTGCCCACGCGCTTGTCGAGATGCAGCAATTTGGCGGGATTCAGGGTGACAAATTTCCAGGCTTCTTCTTCCGGTACGTCGCCGTATTTGATAGCTTTGGCTGCTTCCTGGTTGAGCCGGCGCGCCATTTCCGCGTCGTCCGAATTAAAAGCCACTGTCACGCCCTGGCTCCGCATCAATGCGCCGTTGTAAGGTATGGCTTCAAAAACTTCAAATTTGTAAGCCCACCAGTCCGAAAAAGCGCCCGCACCCACGCCATGCTTCGCCATTTTATCCGCCACTTTGTAGCCCTCTAAAATGTGCGTAAAGGTGTTGACCCGGAAGCCAAATTTTTCGGCTACTTTCATCAGCATGTTGATTTCGCTTTGGCGATAACTGTGGCAGGTAATGAAGCGGTTGCTTTCCAAAATTTCGAGCAGCGCTTCGAGTTCGAGGTCTTTTCGATAAGGTTTGCCGGAGGCTTTCAATTTGCCGTATTCGCGGGCGCGCGTGAAATAATCCACAAACACCTGCTCCACGCCCATCCGCGTTTGCGGAAAGCGAATCGTATTGTCGTCGCCCCAGTTGGATTGTTTTACATTTTCGCCAAGGGCGAATTTTATAAAACCGTCCGCATTTTCAAATTTCATTTCTTCCGGCGCGTAGCCCCAGCGAAATTTTATGATGGCGGATTGACCGCCGATAGCGTTTGCCGAGCCGTGCAAAATCTGTGCGGTAGTGACGCCGCCGGACAATTGGCGGTAAATGTTGATGTCGTCGCAATTGACTACGTCGCCGATGCGTACTTCCGCCGAACTCGACTGCGTGCCTTCATTGATGCCCCTCGTGGCGGCTATGTGCGTGTGTTCGTCAATAATGCCGCAGGTCAGGTGCTTCCCGGTCGCGTCTATGGTGATCGCGCCGGCGGGTGCTTTCAGGTTCTTTCCCACACCGCTGATTTTTCCGTTTTCGATAAGCACGTCGCCGTTTTGTACGATGCCGTCTTTTTCGTTGGTCCAGCCCGTCGCATTTTTAAAAAGACCGGTTGGGGCTTTTGGTTTTGCCTGCCAGCCGAAAGCCACGAAAGGGTAAATCACCTGTCCGATTTCAGGCTTTTTTTCGAGGCTGTCTTTTTTCATTTCGCGCTCTGAAAGGGTGCGGACATAAGTCGCCGACCAATCTACCCAGCGTCCGTCGGTCAACTGGCCGCGACCATTCCAGTCATTTTCGGCAATCGTGCCGCTCAGCAGGATGCGCTGTTTGCTGTCTTTTTCGGGTGGGAAGGAGAGTGAAATGATTTCATTTTGAAAATCAAAATCTGCTTTCAATTCAACCGAGTCGGTTTTTTGAATCACCGCTTTCGGCTCGGCATTGCTGCCTTTTATATGCAGGTTGAAACTTTCATTACCCACTTTCAAATCATACACGCCGAGCAAATTTTTACCATCCAAATCCTTGATAACGAAGGGTTTGCCTTGTACCCAGCTTTGCAGAATTTTAGTTTCTTTTTTGAAAATGTTGCCGTCGGCGATGAAAAAGCTGGCTACTTTTCCATGATCCAGCCCGCCGGTGATGTCGCTTGCGCCGATCATTTTTGCGGGCGAAAAGGTGAGCGCTTTCAGCGCTGCTTCTTCCGTCAGTCCGTACAAAATGGCTTTGCGGACATTATTCAAAAAATCACTTTTGTTTTTCAAACCATTTGCCGTGAAGGCAAACTCGACGCCGGCCTGCGAAAGCATAGCGGCGTTGGCCGGCGCCATTTCCCAGTGTTTGAGATCGCCGAGACTGATTTGCAAAGCCTCGTAAGGATTTTCCACATCAAAAGGCTCGGGAAAATCCACTGGAATAATGAGCG
>CALMIT010000752.1 GCA_937864255.1 uncultured Saprospiraceae bacterium | reverse complement strand
GTTGGCCAATTTCGTCGTTTTCAGCATTTCGCGCTTTCCCGATTTTTCGGGCCAATAGGTATTGCCTTTCATATCCCTCACCAAGGTGTTGTCGGAAAGAAAACCCTCCACCGGCGCAATTGCCTGCTCCAATTCACCCGTGCTGCTCAGGCACCAGACGGAGTTGCCCCACTTGTCGGTGGCTTCCCCTTCGTACCATTCGTGTTCTCCGTAGAGGTCGTCGTTTTCATCCATATAAAGTTCGTGGGTGTGTACATTTTTGACGGCAATGGAAAGCTCCCCGTCGGGCGATATTTTCCAGACATGATCGAGATCGGTGTAAAACACGTTGCCTTTGCTGTCCATGACGACGCCGACGCCGGGGTGTGCGTCCGTTTTTGCCGCCCATAAAAAACAGCTCATAATCAGTAGAATCAACCTGTTCATTTTTTAAGTCTTTTACAAGAGATAATTAAAAAGTTTTTTTTCAAGACTACCGCTAAAATCGAAACTACGCCGTTTTGAAACGAGGATACGGCTGTGCGCTTGTAGTTTTTTACCCCGATAGTTGGAAAAGTGATAAATGGCTCCGATATGCCTCCGCGGCAGCGGCGCAGGCAATTCTGCTATTTAGAAAAAATACGGAGTGCTTTTTTCTGCAAAAGATCATAGTAGATTTGATGAATATTTCGCTACGAAACTGGATAATGAAAGTCCGCTAAAAAACAAAAAAACATGCTAATCATTAATCAAATCCTTCAAGAATCTCAAACGACGAAGAAATTCATTGGCATAAGGACATATGGAAGCAGTGATGAAATGTGGTGCGGATATGTGTTGAACTTCAACGATAAAATAGCCCAAGTCCAGCATTTTACAGAATATGGGGCGCCGGATGGAATTCTGATAGTAGCTTTGGAAAATATAGAAGGAATTGATAGTAATTATAATTATGCCGATGCAATTGAATATTTATTCAAGTTAAACCACAAAAGCGATTCGTTGGAAAAAGGAATTGAACTGCCAAATTCAGACTTATGGCAGTCAGAAATACTTTTAAAATTTGAAGGGAAAAAAGATGCGATAGGACTGATTCACGATGATGAAAATACTTATTATGGAAGGATAGAAAAAATAGACAAGGAATTTGTAAAACTTAAAACTTTAGGAACCATTGGAGAATCCGAAGGATTTTATACGATGCGAATTCAAGATATAAAATCCATACGAATAAATAATGCGGAAGCAATTAAGCGAAATAGTTTGTCTGAGCGAAAAGGAGTGAAAAATTAGTCATAAAAAATCCACAGCACTTTTTTCTCTAAAAGATTATTGCCATTTTAGAGCCATCAAAAGTAAAACCGCCTGATGACAAGGCGTCCGGACATGAATTGGCGCAATTCTTTTTCGAATATACATGATCAACTCTTATCTTTGACTAAACTTTTGTGATCAAAAATTGACGATACAATAGTTTATGATAATTAAGAAATAGCCTTATTTAAGTATAGTACATCTGAATTGAAATCTGATTAAAAATTGAATTAATAAAAAATAAAAAATGAAGATTATACTTTTTATAGCAGTTCTAATAGTGACAAATAATGTTGTTTTTTCACAAGACTATATGGATAAAATTGCATTAAAATCTTGTGAATGTATAAACACTATATCTGACACCTTAGAGGGTGAAAGATATAAGAGTGAGTTAGGGATTTGTATGATAAATGCTGCAATTCCATATAAAAAACAATTAAAGAAGGATTATAAAATTGACATTAATAACATTGATAAGCATGCTGAAGAATTGGGAGGAATAATAGGAGCAAGAATGTTATCAGTATGTCCAAATTCTTTATTGAAAATAGAAAATATTGTTAGTAAAAAAAAGGAAAGCGAAATTACTGAGAACATAATTGAAGGTCAGGTAACTGCTATAAGTGATGACAAATTTGTTGAATTTTCAATAAAGGATAAACTTGGTAAAATCTCAAAATACTATTGGTTCACCTATATTGAGTCGAGTGTCGAATTATCGGTTGATTACAAAATATTGATGGACAAATTTGTTCAGATTGTCTTTGTATCAAAAGAATTTTTTGACGCAAGAATTGATGAATATAGACCATTTAATATTATCCAAAAGCTTGAAATTATTAATAAATAACTACACCCCCGCTGGTTGAAGCTTCCAATCTTCAACTCAATATCAGCCTATCTCTGACAGCTACAAAAAACAGCAAATGAAACTGCTGCTTTCACAAATATTTCCATCCACTTTTTTCTCCAAAAGATTCTCCTGAAATTTGAGCCTTACTTGACAAAATCACAAAACAAATGAAACCAAGCGTACAACTTGCCAACCGCTTCAGAGAAATCCTTTTAAACGGACGCTGGGTGGCGAATACCAATTTTAAAGACCAACTGGAGGGTACAAGCTGGGAACTGGCGACCAAAAGAGTCGGCTCCCTGAACACCATCGCCCTGCTCACTTTTCACATCAACTACTACGTGGCCGGCGTCGCGCAGGTGCTGGAAGGCGGCACACTGGACATCCGCGACAAATACAGTTTCGATATGCCGCCCGTCGAATCGCAGGAAGATTGGGAAAAAATGCTGGACAAAATGTGGCGCGACGCCGAGCGCTTCGCCGACCTGGTGGAGCAATTGCCCGAAGAAAAACTTCAATCGCCTTTCGTGGACGAAAAATACGGCACTTACCAGCGCAATATTGACGGGATGATCGAGCACTGCTACTATCACCTCGGTCAGATCACGCTGTTAAAGAAAATGATCCTGGCAATGTAGAAAACGGGCGGTTTTTGACAAAAGCGCAAACTTTCCTGTGTTTTGGCTTTTTAAGCGCGGTTGCTTATCTTAGCCCTCGGTCAGAAAAAATTACTGGCAGACCGTACTTTTTCATAGTGGGCAGTATGATTCATTTCAACTGAGTAAACGGCGCAATCGGAGGATTTTCCAAAAGTGCGGCGAACCGGCAGCTATCCGATTCAGAATCATATTCAAACCAAAAAAATGAAAAAGTCAAAATCTTTACGCTCCCTCGCGCTCCTGTTTCTGGCGGCGCTTCTTTCCACGGCACATGCGCAACAAACCGCTCAGTTGGTTTTAAAAGAAATCGTGCACGGCAAGACCGAAGGCAAAATTTTACCCGACAAAATTGATGTAAATACGAACCAGGGTTATTTTGAAATCACTGTTCCGAAGTCGCAAAATTGCTCCGAGCGGTTTCGTTTTTCTTACCGTTTTATGCAGGATATGCGCGTACTCGAAATGAGCGAGGACGCTGAACACAACTACGCCTACGAAATCAAAATAGAACCGCTCGGCAAATCCTGTTTTGCTTACGACTTTTACCTTTTCAGGAATCCGACCGTGCGCGCCGCCACCGATGCAGCCGGCTCTTTTTCCGCTTTGAAAAATAATAAAATCAAAGACGGTAGCTGGCAATACAATCCCGACGTGGATTTTATCGGTGAGCGTTCGCCGCAGATACTCACCTACCCAACTTCCTCCAGCGAACCGGTAGGCAGTTATTCCGGTCATTTCAAAACTTTCAAACTCAACACCAACTACCTGAAATCGGGCAAGCGGAATTTCACGGAGCTTTATTTTATGTTCAATACTTCTTCGGAACTCGCGGGCTACGTGGGCTACCAGATTTCCTTTGTTTATGAATTGGTAGAAGGCGGTCAGGCAGCAGCCGATCCCTGCGCCATCAAAGCGCCCGATTGCTCCTGCTGCCCCGGCACTATGCCCGTCTGGAATTTTAAAACCGGACAGGGAGAATGCCTGTGTCCCGAAGGACAGGTGTGGGATCGCGTGGCGAGAAAATGTACGATCGCAAGGAATTGAGCAATCGTGAAAACCAAATGGTACATTTGCTTTGAAAATAAAAATGACATGCAACTCACTGTCCGGGAAATTCAAATCGAAGACATTCCATATTTTGCCGATTACTGGTTTTGCGCCGACGCGGCATTTTTGCGCGGCATGGGCGTGGACGTTCAAAAGTTGCCCCGCCGCGAGGATTTTACGGCGATGCTGACCGAACAAATCGCGCAGCCCTACCCGCTCAAAAAATCTTACGCGCTCATCTGGCTTGCCGACGGCACGCCCGTCGGGCACAGCAATGTGAATCCATTTACCTTCGGCGAAACGGCTTTCATGCACCTGCACCTCTGGCAAACAGAAAACCGGCGCGCAGGCATGGGCAGCCAATTTGTTAAAATGTCGCTGCCGTATTATTTTCATAATTTGAATCTGAAAACGCTTTTTTCACAGCCTTACGCGCTCAATCCCGCGCCCAATAAAACCCTCCCCAAAGCCGGTTTTGAATTTGTGAAAAAATACACCACCACGCCCGGCGTTTTTTGCTTCGAGCAGGAAGTCAACCTCTGGAAAATGGAAAGGGAGGATTATGAAAAATCAGTTTAAAAAAACCAGCCTCATGAAATACGGCAAACTGATATGCAGCATTTGCTGCGCGTTGTTTATAATAGCTTGCAACAAAGAAAAGAATGACCCGGAAGCGACTTACGAGGGGCTGCTCTACACTTGGACTTATGTGACGTTCACGGGCGTCACGACCATTGACCCCATCAGCGAGACTTTTCTCCTCCGCCTCACCCCGCGCGATGGCGGACTCTTGCTGCAATCCGACAGACCGGAACTCAACGACGTTTTTTTGGAAGCGGTAAGCGACATTGACAGCGTTTCATCACATTTTGGGAACGACCGCGTTTTTAAAAATGAACTGGACAATAATAACAACCGCGTGTACTACCTTTATGAAAACAAGTCGTCGGCAGGCGTGGACAGTATTTGGCTTCAAAGTTTTACGCCGCCGCGGGGAGGCTGGAATAGCAAGATAATTTTTTCGGGATTGAAGCTCCGTTGAAATATTCCATTCCAATTCAGCGACCCTGAAATTTTTTATGGATGTAAAATACAATGAATGAAACCCTTCAAATTACTTTTTCTCGTTTCCTGTTGCAGCATTTTAGTTAGTTGTTCCCAGAGTTTGGTATATAGTCCGTCGGTCAATCTCCCGGTCAGACCGCTCAAAGAAAAAGAAATAGACCTGCATGGCGGACTGGAAATGATGCCCGAAACCCGCCCGGAAGGTATCGGCGGAGAGAAAACCACTTTCGGCGCAAACGGACAAATCACCTACGGTTTTTCAGACAAATTCAATCTCGGCGTAAAAGGCTGGGCAGATATGCAGGGGCGCGAAAATTACTTCCGGTCGGGTTATGCGCTCACGGCGCAGTTTATCCGTCCGCGCAGCGAGTGCAGCCGGATGATTTATGTGCCGCGCACGGGTATGGTATTAGACGGGCGCTACATAGCGGGCTACGGATTTAGCCTCTCCGCACTATACCAAAGAGAAATTGTAGAAAATCTGAGTTATACGGTCGGAGCCGGCGCTTTGTGGGGTTTTAATACCATCAGCGAAGAAGAAGGCGATAAAATGGGAATTGGGTTGCAAGGCACAGCATCAATAGGCTGGATTTTTACGGATAATTTTCGCCTTGGCATCGAATTGACTCCGCTATACCAAATCAATTTATTTGACCACAACCAACAGTTTATTTTTTCGCCGCAAATCGGAGTTGGATATACGATTACTCAAAAAAAGTGAGTACTACGGAAAGAGTTACGCGCGGTATTTTTGAAATAACACAGCACGGTTTTATTCAGATAATGATTTGAAATGCTCAATAAGTCAATCGGCTTATTTGAAACTTTAAACATCAAAAATTGCCCGAAATGTCCAAAGTACTTTTCACCGCCCTCTGCTTTGCCGTCTTGTCTTCGTGTCAGTCGCAAACTCCCGACGGCACAGTGCAAGCGCAAGCAGACAAATCAGTGGGCGGCCCCTGCGAAGGGTGCGAAGCTATTTTTGAATACGGCGATAAACAATTAAGCGATACCGATACGCTGCCGGATTTTTTGGAAGGGCAACCCAAACTCAAAATATCCGGAAAAGTCTATCAAAACGACGGCAAAACACCCGCCTCCGGCGTCATCATTTATATCTACCACACCGATCGCGAAGGCATTTATCCCGCCGCCCCCGAGGCTAAAGGCTGGGCAAAAAGACACGGTTATATCCGCGGATGGATAAAGACGGGCGCAAGCGGCGAATATACTTTTTACACCTGCCGGCCGGCGGCGTATCCCAATTCCAACGTGCAGGAACACATACACACCACCATCAAAGAATCCGGAAAAACAGCCTACTACATTGATGATTTTGTATTCGACGACGATCCGAATCTGACGGCAAAAAAGCGCGGTCTTTTTACCAATCGCGGCGGTTCGGGCATTGTGCGGCCCATTGCCGAAGGCGACTACTTTTTGATAAACAGGGACATCATACTCGGGCTGAATATACCGGGTTATGAATGAGTGATACATTCCTTCTCTCCGCCGCATATTCATTCAGTTTTTGGAAACAGGAGCAAACTCCTCGTAAAAAAATTAGGACGTACAAACGTGAACTTTGATCACTAAAATCCGGGTATTACCTTCGTCACATCATAGTTGGTAGCATTAAAAGGCAATTAATGAAATCGTACATTATCCTTCTTTGTAGCGTACTCGCACTCGTTTCGTGCCATCGGCAAAACAAAGCTCCAAATAGCACCGCTCCGCCTGTTTCATTGGGTGACACCGTGCAAAATATAGCCAAAGGCGCCATGGTGATTTATCAGGACACGAAGAACAATTATTGGTTTGGGGGCGGACAAGGAGCATACAAGTACGATGGAAAAACGACGCTGCAATTCACCACAAAAGATGGCTTGATTAGCAATGAAATCTGGGGTATTCAGGAAGACCGCGCAGGCAATATCTACTTCGATACGCAAGACGGAGTGAGCAAATTTGACGGGCAAAGTTTCAGCACATTAAGCGTGGACAGTTCGTCCGTGAATGACTGGAAACTGGAAGCAGACGATTTGTGGTTCAAAGGCAATTGGAACAAAAACGGCGTATATCGTTTTGACGGGAAGCAATTACACCTGTTGGTATTTCCCAAAAATGAACGCGCGGATGAATTGAAAGTGGCTTTTCCCAACATGATCTGGAGTCCTTACGGAATTTACACCACGTATAAAGACAAAAAAGGCAATATCTGGTTTGGAACTTCCAATTTGGGCATCTATCGCTACGATGGAAAAAACCTGAGCCTGCTTTATGAAGACCACCTCACCAACACGCCAAGCGGCGGCTCTTTTGGCATTCGCTCCATTTTTGAAGACACGCAGGGCAAGTTTTGGTTTTGCAACACCCGCTATCGCTACAATATTTTACCCGACGATGCCGTGACAAATGACCGGCATCTGATTCACTATGAAAGAGAAAAAGGTATTGACCAGGTAAAATCTGCTAAGGGGGAGGATTTGATTTA
>CALMIT010000751.1 GCA_937864255.1 uncultured Saprospiraceae bacterium | reverse complement strand
TTTAATAAAGTGGCGGTAGAAGTGTGCGAGGGGCAGCAATGGGACGTGAATTTTGAAAACGACACGGAAGTGACGATGGCGCAGTACCTCAAAATGATCGAATACAAAACCGCCGCCTTGCTCGGCGGCGCGCTCAAAATCGGCGCCCTGACCGGCGGCGCTCCGTCCGACGACGCGGCGCATCTGGCTGAATTCGGTCGAAAAATGGGTATCGCCTTTCAAATTCAGGACGACCTGCTGGACACCTTCGGCGACCCGGAAAAATTTGGAAAAAAACCGGGCGGCGACATCGTTCAGAATAAAAAAACGCTCCTGTTTTTAAAAGCGCTCGAATCGGGAAATTCGGAGCAGGTAATGACTTTGAAAAAAATGTATTCGGAAAATACGATGCCTGAAAATGAAAAGATTGAATGCGTGATCAAAATTTTTAACCAATTGAAAATCAAAGATTTCGCCACGCAATTGCAGGGAAAATACATCGCGGAAGCAAATGCACATTTAAGCCTCGTAAAAGCGCCGGAACAAAAAAAAGAAATGCTGGAAAACTGGGCCGCCGGACTGGTCAACCGCGAAATCTGAGCTTACAAACGCAGTTGATGCCACTGCCCTTTTTTGAGGTAAAAAACCATCACGGCCAAAATAAAGCCCCAATATAAAATCTCCGCTGCCCAGGCCCAGGCAAGCGACATTTTGAAAACTTCTACCACCAGAAAAACATAAACGAGGTAAAAAACTACTGCCAGCGATTGGAGTTTGAGACCGACCCAGGTAGCGCCCGTTCCCGCCACCCCGTTGAAAAAAACGCCGCCGATGGAGAAGGTGATCAAAATGCCGAGCAACACGTAAAAAATAGGCTGCGCGTCGGCGATGAGCGACATGTCGGTTTTGCCGAGCAGCGGGTACAGGATTTGCTGCGGAAACAAAACGACCGGCAACGAAATCAGCAAAGTGGTCAGCAGGCTGGCTTTGGCTGTCTTGAAAGTGATGGGAAAAACCGCCTGCCGTTTTCTCATTCCGATAAAACCGCTCACCAGCGTATTCACACCCGACGCAAAGCCCCAGGTCGGAATGCTCAAAATAAGGTAAACCATCCGTACCAGATTGGTAATCGCCAGTTCGCGCTCGCCCAGATTTTCGACCACGCTGAAAAAGACGAACCAACTCCCCAACCCCACCACCATTTGCGCGATGATGGGCAGCGAAAGGTGGTATTGCAGTTTTATCAAATCCCAATTGATGTTGCCGATTTTAAAAAGTGCGTAGGGTTTGGCTTTTTTGTCGAGGAAAATGTAGGCAATGAAAATAAAAAATGCCACCGCCTCCGCTATCGAACTCGACAAACCCGCCCCCGCAATACCCATCGCCGGCATTCCGAAGTGTCCGAAAATCAGCGCGTAACAGAAAAAAGCGTTTACTGCCGCCATGATCACGGTGTCGAGAATGATGAAGCCGGGACGCGCCACCCCCGTGTAGAGCGCAATCAAGGCCACACCGGAGTATGAAAAAAATACGCCCCAAGAGCGGTATTCGAGGTATTCGAGACTTTTGGCGTAAATCAGTTTTGAATCTACCATCAGTGAAAAAAACCAGTCGCAACCCCACTTCATAAATGCAAACATGGCAAGTGCGAGCACCATTTCAAAAAGAAACATGGCGCGAAAACACCTGCCGATGCCGGAGAGATTTTTTTCGCCCAATCGCCGGGCGATGATGATTTGTCCGCCTTTCGAAAATCCGTAGCCGATGGCAGCAATGATGAGATAAAAAACGCCCACAAAACCCATCGCCGCAAATTCGATTTCGCCGAGGTGATAAAGGAACACGCTGTCAATCAACGCGATAAGATTTTGGGCGGCGCTGCCCAGCATGATGGGAAAAGAAATTTTCAGGATAGATTTGTAAGAAGTATTCAGGGGTATCACGCGCCGTTGTTTTCAGTGTGCTACAGTATGTTCGTTTTTACACGGGTAAAAATGGGATTTTTTTCCACACCGGAGCAAAAAGCGGGCAGTTTTCGGATTAAAATTTTTGGGGAAGGATAACCTCAAGATAATCTTGTCAAAGGTGATTGTGAATATCTTCAGCCAGCATTTTGGCTTGTGTGATCACTGTCTCAACTGCTTTTTCCTGTAAATCAGGCGGATAACCAAACTTTCTCAAAATGCGCCTTATATTTCGCCTTAAATCTGCCTGGACAGTTTCTTTTATTGTCCAATCAATAGTAGTGCTGCTGCGCACCGACTTTAATAACTCTGTCGCTATGTGTTTTAAAGTTTCATTGCCCAAGACACAAACGGCGCTATTGTTCACTTCCAATGCTGTGTAAAAAGCATATTCCCGGTAATCTAATCCTAGTTGTTCGCCCCTGCGATCGGCTGCTTTGATTTGTTCCGCAAAGGGTATCAGTACTTTTTCCAAAAACTCAACCGTGTCAATCATTCCGTTATGGTAGCGTTTGATGGCATCTTCCAACATTTCGGAAAACTTCTTGCTTTCTACCAAGTTGATTTTTGTCCGCTTCTTTATTTCGTCTTTGAGTAGTTTTTTCAATAACTCAACGGCTAAATTCTTTTGAGGCAAGTCTTTTAGTTCTTGCAAAAAGCGTTCGTCAAGAATTTCAATGTTTGGTTTTTTCAATCCTGCGGCATCAAAAATGTCTATTACATTGTCGGCTGTGATAGCTTCTGAAATGATTTGCTTGATAGCGGTTTCCATTTCTTCATCTGTTTTGCCACCTTCGTTTCGGTCGGATATTTTCACCAACCTGGTTTTGATGGCTTGAAACAATGCCACATCATCACGAATTGCCATTGCCCGCTCGTGGGGAACAGAAATGGCAAAGGCTTTCAAAAGGTTTTTGGTGTTTTCGGTAAAACTCTGCTCTCCGTTTTCCTGACTGAAAATATAGTCAACGATTACAGGAATGAATTTCAGTTTTTCTTCGGGTTTAAGCGTGAAGAATTTACGCCAATCAAAATGCCTTAACTGGTAGTCTATGGCTTCGTGCAGTTCCAACATTTTAGCAACTGCCAGTTCCTGGTCAAGTGTGGGTTTGCCTTCGCCACCACTTGCGGTATAATCGGCCAAGGCGGTTTTCAATTCTTGTGCAATGCCCAAATAATCCACCACCAAACCGCCTTCTTTGCCTTCGGTAAATACTCGGTTTACTCTCGCTATAGCTTGCATCAGGTTGTGTCCACGCATTGGCTTGTCCACATACAAAGTATGCAAACAAGGAGCATCAAAACCCGTGAGCCACATATCCCTAACGATTACCAATTTCAAAGGGTCGTTCGGATTTTTCAATCGGTCGCCTATGGCTTTTCTTCTCGGCTTGTTGCGAATGTGCGGCTGCATATTCAGGGCATCACTGCTGCTGCCTGTCATGATTACTTTGAGCATGCCTTTATCGTCCTCATCTGAATGCCAAAGCGGACGAATTTTGATAATGGCTTCATACAAGTCCACACAAATTCTGCGGCTCATACACACAATCATTGCCTTGCCATCCAAAACGGCATTGCGTTGCTCGAAGTGGTACACCAAATCTTCGGCAATTTTTTGCAGTCGGTTGGGGTTGCCAACAATGGCTTCTAAGCGTGTCCATTTTGCCCGCATTTGTTGGCGGTTGCTCAGTTCTTCGCCTTCGGTGAGTTCTTCAAACTGCTCATCAAGCATTACTTTTTCATTTTCATCAAAATGGACTTTCGCCAAACGGCTTTCATAGAAAATCGGAACGGTTGCTTTATCTTCTACGGCTTGCTGAATGTCGTAAATGTCCACATAGTTGCCGAATACAGCTTGGGTGTTTTTGTCGGTGGTTTCAATGGGTGTGCCTGTGAAACCTATAAATGTGGCATTGGGCAACGCATCACGCAAATATTTGGCAAAGCCATCAATAAAATCGTATTGACTTCTGTGGGCTTCATCTGCTATGACTACAATGTTTTTTCGCTCGCTTAGTGCTTGTATGTCTGCACCGATATATTCTACACTTGGCTCGTTTACCACATTGTCATTTTCGGGTTGCACAATGTCGGTAGGCATTGGCATAAACTTCTGAATGGTGGTAAACACAATACCACCTGATGCCACTTTGAGCAGTTGTCTTAACTCCCTGCGGCTTTCAGTCTTTTGTGGTTCTTGCCGTAAAAGTTGCTGGCAATTGGTAAAGGTTTCGTGGAGTTGCTCGTCTAAATCGTTTCTGTCGGTCAGGATGACCAAAGTGGGGTTTTCCATTCTTGGCTCAATGATGAGCTTGCCCGAAAAGAAAACCATACTCAAACTTTTGCCGCTACCTTGTGTGTGCCAAATCACCCCGCCACGTCTGTCGCCATTGGTTCCGCTGGCGGTTACGGGTGTTTTAACGGGTTTTTTTTTGGGCTAATATTTGTGGAATGCGGGTGTTTTTTTTTGTGTTTTGGTTTAAATATTGTGTTTTACTTTTTGAAATTTTTTTTAAAAAAAAAAAAAAAGAAAAAAGAAAAAAAAAAAAATGAAAAAAATAAACTACTGCCCGCCGTAAT
>CALMIT010000750.1 GCA_937864255.1 uncultured Saprospiraceae bacterium | reverse complement strand
TGTAAGCCACGCAAAGGTCGCGCGTGGCATCAATAATCTGTTTGTTGAATTCAAAAATCGGATCTTCCGAATCGCGAAGGTGTGCGGGAATTTTTTCCAAATCGGTATCAAGCCCGACGCATAAAAAGGATTTTCTCTCCCGGATCAGGGAGAATAATTCGGTTTTGTTCACGGCAGGTATTTAGATATAAACTAAAGCAATTCTTTTTCGAGTCCGTTGACGGCTTCCACGCCGCTGATTTCGGGCACGCGATGGATGATTGCCTGCTCAATGCCCGCCTTCATCGTCATGGCTGACATGAAGCAGTTTTCGCAATTGCCCATCCATTTTATTTTTACAAAGTTGTCGTCCGTGATTTCTACCACTTCCACGTCGCCGCCATCCGCCGCCAGGTGCGGCCGCACGTCTGCCAGCGCATCATTTACTTTTTTTAAAAGTTCTGTTTTTTCCATTTTCAAAATTAAAATCCTTTATGCCGGTTTTGATAATCCTTTTTTAAAAACTCAGTCCTGCGCCTGGACAACCTGCGTGGGCGCCATCATTTCGTTGCGCAAAGCTACCTGTCGAATCGTATTTTTTGCAATTTCCAAAAATGCCTCCGCTCCTTTTTGATTTTCGGTATGAATGACCGGTTTTCCGGCGTCGCCGGATTCGCGGATATTTTGTATCAGCGGCACCTGACCCAGCAGCATCGAATTGCTCATGTGTGCCAGTTTTTTGCCACCGCCCTGCCCGAAAATAAAATATTTGTTGTCGGGCAGTTCCTCTGGCGTAAACCAGGCCATGTTTTCCACCACGCCCAAAATCGGCACGCCGACATTGTCGAGCAAAAACATATTCATGGCTTTCACGGCGTCGGCTACTGCTACTTCCTGCGGCGTCGTGACCATCACCGCGCCGGTGACGGGCACGGTTTGCACCAAAGTAAGTTGAATATCGCCGGTGCCCGGCGGCAAATCCACCACGAGATAATCAAGCTCCGGCCACAGCACATCCTGAAAAAACTG
>CALMIT010000749.1 GCA_937864255.1 uncultured Saprospiraceae bacterium | reverse complement strand
GAAATTATCATTTTCAATGAATGGGGCGACGAGGTTTTCAGAGCCGATCCGTATCAAAATGACTGGGACGGCACTTACAAAGGCAATCCTTTGCCGGACGGCACTTACTACTACATTTTTACGCGTAGTCCGAATGCCAAGGCGGTCAAAGGTTTCATTACGATCTTTCGGTGATGCTAGGCACTATAGCCGGAATACCGGAATCTCTGATGGTCGGTTTAAAACGCTCACAGAGATTTCGGTTCCGGCGGTTAGCATGTCCGGCAAACCAGGGTTTTATAAAGGCGGTTTTTGAAAAATCGCCATGAAAAATTTTCAAAACCAACAAATTTTATCAATCCCTCAATATTCCGATGATGAAGAAAATACTCATTTTTTCCATACTGGTCATACTGACTTCCGGCGCTCATGCGCAACAGGAGAGCCAGTTTACCAATTTCATGCATAATTTCCTCCAGCTAAATCCCGCCTATGCGGGAGTGCGGGAAGTGCCGTCTTTTACGCTGTTGCATCGCAATCAATGGATCGGATTCAACGGTGCGCCGGTATCTCAGGTGCTGAGTTTCAATTCGCCGTTTTTTAATAAAAGGGTGGGTTTTGGTTTTACGGTTTTTCACCGCACTGCCGGCATCACATCCAACTGGTCGGGTACGATGGCGTATTCTTATGATCTTCGGATCACCAAAGATCTTTCCCTGCGCCTGGGTTTGCAGGGTTCGTTCAGGTATCTGGGCGTAGATTTCTCTGATCCGGATGTGATTTTGCGCGACGCCGACGATCCCTCGGCAGCCAACGGCAACGAAATGGATCGCTATACCGGAAACTTTGGCGCGGGCATGTTTGCGTCTTATAAGCAGTTTTTTATCGGCTTGTCAGTGCCGCATCTTTTCCCGAATGAAATTGGTTTTAATCAAAATAACTTCCTGATAACGGCAGAAGAAAAGCCCCACTTTTATGCGATGACCGGTATCACTTTTCCGGTGAGCGATAAAATCAGTCTGCGCCCGACGGTGCTTGCCAAATACGTGCAAAACGCACCTTTCGACGCTGACGTCAACCTGAGCGTTTTGTTTGGAAAAGAAGTGACAGTGGGCGCATCTTACAGGCTGGGCGGCACAGGCTCCGGCGAATCTGCCGATTTGCTTTTGTTTTACCAGTTGAATACAAAATTTGGGGCAGGTCTGGCTTATGACTTTTCGCTGGGCGACCTTTCGAGACAAAATTCAGGCTCTTTTGAGGCTATCATCCGGTATGATATTCGCTCCGATCGCGAAGACCTCACCAATCCGAGGTTTTTCTAAACTTGAGGTAAATAGTTTTAAAATGAGTAGTTTTGAGCTTTTGAAAATACCTGTTTTTATTTTTTCGAGGGTATCGTAAAAGGTGTTCATCACAAAATAACCCGATTTTAAATCATTTTTGGCAGCACCATGAAAAATTGCTTCGGGCAATGAAAAGAACAAAAACTTTGGGAATCGCTTTTTGGCTTTTCCTTTCCTCCACGCTTCATTCGCAAATTCCCGTTTTTGAGGAATTTGTCGTCGTAAAAAACGAGACCGCGATTAATTCCAAAGATTTGGAATTCAGTCCTTCCTTTAATAAAGATGGTCTTGTTTTCATTTCCACAAAAGTGGCCAATCCCAATTTTGATATTGAGGACAAAAAAATTAACCAGAATATCATGTCTATCTTTTGGGCCCGCCGGAATAGCGAAGGCTATCTTGAGGCGCCCGAAGTATTTGCCGAAGAACTCCTGAGCCAGTTTCATGAAGGTCCACTGACTTTTGACCGTACGAATCAGACGCTTTATTTTACGCGTA
>CALMIT010000748.1 GCA_937864255.1 uncultured Saprospiraceae bacterium | reverse complement strand
TCCATTACTTTTAGTTGGGGGAATGTTCCGGGTGCGGTAAGTTATAATGTAAATCTGCTGAGCGGCCCTCCGGGAATATTTGATGCAAATGCAAATACTTACACTGTTTCCAATATTGGTACCGGGGTGGAAGTGGAAATAGAAGTGGTAGCCAACGGTTCACCTTCCTGCGATCCCAGCAGGACGACCATTACCTGCGAGTCGGGCGCGTGTCCCTCGGATGTATTGGTCATTCAACCCGTTGCGCCGATTTGCAAAGTCAACGCTAGTGCAATACAACTGGTAGCAAGTATGAACAGCGGCAACAATGCCGGAACTTTCGTTTTTTCGGGGCCGGGCACTACGCCCGACGGCGTTTTTGATGCCTCTTTGCCATCGGTAAATCCGGGTACAATAACCATCAATGCGACTTATACGATTGATAATTGTGTGTACGACGGCTCACTGAATATTACGGTCAATCCTCAGCCAAGCGCCAATTTTACGGTAGATGACAGGATTTGTGAAAACGGATCGTCCACGGTGCAGGCGCTCAATACAAATCCCGGTGTCGTTTATACCTGGGATTTTGGTGGCGGTACTCCCGCAAATGTGCAAGGCCCCGGGCCACACGAAATCAGTTGGGCTGACGAGGGTATAAAAAATATCACTTTAAGCGTTTCCGAAAACAATTGCCCCTCCGCTCCGCGCACATTAAGCGTGACGGTAGATCCCGAACTTGAGCTTCCGGTGATTGATTGCGAAGCATTGCAAAACAGCGTGATATTCTCCTGGAATCCGATAGCGCACGTTACCGGTTACACCGTGAATTTGTTGAGCGGCCCGGCGGGTGTTTTTGACAATTCAAATCGCACGTACACCGTCAATAATTTGAACTCCGGCGATGAAGTGACGATTGAGTTAGTTGCAAATACGAATTCGTTATGCGGGCCGGTTTCCGTTACGCAGACTTGTCAGCCGTTTACTTGTCCCACGGATTTCGCGATCATGTGCGATCAGAATGAAACGAGCATAGTATTTTCCTGGGATGCAGTGCCCACCGCTATTGATTATACCGTAAATGTGGTGAGCGGCCCGACCGGCGTATTGGACAATTTTAACCGCACATATACCATTACAAATCTCTCGCCCGGCGATCAGGTGACTATTGAAGTAACGGCCATTTTCAATTCGGTTTGTGCGCCACTTACAGTCAGCCAGACTTGCAGCGCTTCCGAATGTCCCGATAATATCATGGTGACGCTCAAACAGCAGGAACGCATCTGTCTGGACGGGCTTACAGGAAATATTGATTTAAGAGACTCGATATTAGTGACCGGAGGTTCTTCGAATCCCTCCATCACCTGGAGCGGCGGTAATTATATTACATTGGCCGGTACATTTTTTCCGACCCAGGCAGGCCCGGGCAGGCACAGAGTAGTTGTGAATTATGAAGATCCTGCTCAATCGGGTTGTATTATTACAGCATCTATGGACATTGATCTGGTGGCTTTACCGGCTGCTTCCATTGATGTGCCGCCGCAGATTTGCGTGTCCGATCAGGTCATCGTGGGTGCAAACGGCGCGGACGTCGGCGATGTTTTTGACTGGGACTTTGGCAGTGCGACGGTGCTGAGCGGTTCGGGCGAAGGCCCCTACGAACTCAGTTGGGCGCAGGGCGGCTTTGTGGATACGATAAAATTAGTAGTAAATAATATGGGCTGTTTCGGGCCATTCCAAATGGCTACGATTCAAATTGATCCTTTGCTGGCTACGCCGAATATTAATTGCGACGCGGGCAACCAGTTTGTACACTTTTCGTGGGATTTGGTGCCTGGGGCAACTGACTACGATGTGGTGGTGCTGAACGGGCCGGGAGCGCCAACTTCCCAAACGCAGACCAGCGCCAATTTTGATAATTTAAACCCGCTGGATGAAATTACGATTGAATTGACGGTGAGCAATGCCAATTCAGCTTGTCCGCCGGTCACTGTCACTCAGACTTGCGCGGCGCGCGCCTGCCCGCCCACACAGGTGATTATTGACAGAATACTTGATACCTGTCTGGTGTCCGGCAACCTGCCGAATATCAATCTCAGCGCCCAGGTTTTGAATGATCCGGGCAATGGCGCGGGCACATTCACCTGGCAGGTAAACGGCAATCCTTCCAACGGCATTTTTAGTCCGGCGCAAGCGGGGCAATACAATATTCACCTCACTTACGAATTTGACGGCTGCTCTTTTGAAGCAGATCGCATGGTGAATTTTTTCGCCACCCCGGTGGCCGCTATTTCAGCCGACAACAGGATTTGCCTTAATGCATCCAACGCTATCAGTTTCAGCGGTACCGCGCCGACGGGAGCTACTTATACCTGGAATTTTGACGGCGGTACGCCCGCAGCGGTGACCGGCCCGGGACCACACCAGATAAGCTGGACAACCGCAGGCACAAAAAGAATTACTGTCGTCGCTTCGGCGAATGGCTGTACTTCGGCTCAGGGAACTTTTGACGTGCTGATAGATCAGCCGCTCGGGACGCCTGTTATCAATTGTGATAATGCTGCAATAACGACCACCAGCACCGGATTTGCCGGGGCAGCGGTGGCGGGAGCCGACCGGTAGGAAGGGTTCATCAACGGCACGAGCCGAGGTATTCAGA
>CALMIT010000747.1 GCA_937864255.1 uncultured Saprospiraceae bacterium | reverse complement strand
TGGAAGCAACTTTTGAAACGGAATTTGCCGGCGCAGAAATTGACGCGGCGCTGCAACAACTTTCCGAGCGATATAAGGATGAAAAATATTCCTTTGAAATTGTGGAAATCGCCGGTGGCTTGCGCTTTCTGACCAAAGCCGCCTTCCACTCTGTCATCGCGACACATCTGCGGCTCACGACCAAAAAAAAGCTGTCGCAAGCTGCTCTCGAAACCCTCGCCATCATCGCCTACAAACAGCCGGTCACCAAAGGCGACCTGGAAAGCATCCGAGGCGTGAGTTGTGATTATTCCATTCAAAAACTTTTGGAAAAGGAGCTTGTTTCGATCATCGGCAGAAGCGAGGGACCGGGCAAGCCGTTGCTCTACGGAACCAGTGAAAAATTTATGGACTACTTCGGCATCAAAAGCCTGGAAGAATTGCCAAAGCCGAAAGATTTTAAAGACCCCGAAAGTTCTATCGGCGAACAGGCTCCGGTGGAAGAAGCCGGATGACGCGGGCGGATTTATTACAAGATTTTAGAAAATGGAAAATACTGACAAGCCATTAGTGAACCGGGTGGCGGCGAGCGGACTGATCACCATCAATCTCGAAGAATTTTTGCCGGAAGGCGAAGTGTTGCCTTTCGACCTGAAAGATTATCTTTTCATGGGGCTGATTTTGAAAGAAAAGGACTTCAGAACTGCTCTCGACGAACACGACTGGAAAAAATACGAAGGCAAAAATCTTGCGGTTTTTTGTTCGGCAGACGCCATTATTCCTCTCTGGGCTTACATGCTCGTAGTGCGCCACGCCGCTCCGTTTGCCCGGCTGGTATTACAATGCACGCCCGCGGATTTTGAAAAACTGGCAGTGCAAAACGCCATTTCAAAAGTTGATTTTAAAAAATACGAAGGCAAACGAGTCGTCATTAAAGGCTGCGGCGATAAAGAAGTGCCCGCCTTCGCTTACGCCGAATTTACCAGAAACCTGCTCCCACTCGCCCAAAGTATCCTGTACGGCGAACCGTGCAGCACCGTACCTATTTTTAAAAAAGCAAAAGATTAACCCTCCCGCTTATTTTTTTTGTTATTTATGAAAAATCGGATGAATGCAGATTGGTTGGCGACTTCTTGCTACTTTTAAGCCAACAACCAAAAATCCGAAACAAGTGCCAGACTACGCCAATATCAAAAAGAACCTATCAAGAGTGGAGCAATTGGAAAGAGACCTGAATCTCAAACAATTGCAGATAAACCGGCTGCTCACTATTACGCAGGCAATCAACGATAATGTAAAATCTTCGGGGCTTTTCAGCATGTACAGTTCGTTTTTGGGTTGGGAAATGGGCGTAAAAAAAATGGCGCTGTTTTACAAAAAAGAAGCCCGCTGGGTAATAGCCGCCGGGCTCGGGCTGACTGACGAGCAACTGGCCAGCGACATATCCGACCGCCTCCCGCAGTTCACGCGCACCAACCACATGTCGGGCATTGATCACCCGCTTTTGAATCAATTTGACGTGGTGATTCCTGTCAAACACAAAGACACAGCCATCGCTTATGCTTTTATCGGCGGATTTGCCGAAGACGAAGATTTGTACAACAAAGTGCAATTCATCACCACTATTACCAACATCATAGCGGTAGCCATCGAAAACAAACGCCTTTTCAAGCAACAACTCGAGCAGGAAAGAATGAAGCGTGAAATGGAACTGGCTTCCGAAATGCAACGCCAACTCATTCCAAAATCGCTGCCTACCACTGAGCGTTATGAGCTTTCCAGCATCTATCGCCCGCATTACGGAATCGGCGGCGATTATTTTGATTTTATTGAATTTGAAGACGGAAAAATCACTTTTTGTATCGGCGATATATCCGGCAAAGGAGTGGCGGCGGCTTTGTTGATGGCAAATTTTCAGGCGAATTTTCATACCCTGATCCGCAAACGGCTGACGCTGGAAGAATTTATCCACGAAATCAACGCTTCGCTCATGCGCATCATGCGGGGCGAAAAATTCATCACCTTTTTCGTGGCGGAGTATGATCTCGAAAGCGGCAAACTGCAATACATCAACGCGGGTCACAACCCGCCCTTCCTCGCCGTCAACGGCAAAATAAAACGGCTCGATAAGGGCTGCACCATTCTCGGCATGTTTCCCTCGCTGCCGAAAGTGGAACTGGGCACGGAAATACTTGACTCAGAGGCTATGATTCTTACCTACACTGACGGGCTGACCGACCTGCAAAATGAAAAACAGGATTATTTTTCGGATGAATTGGTGCAAAATTTTATCGGAAAACATCAAAAACTTTCGGCTTCCGATTTTAATAAAGTTTTGCTCCAGTTTATCGAAGATTTTAAAGGCAAACAGGCTTACCCGGATGATTTTACGGTGCTGAGTTGCAAGATTTTTAAAAAGAAATAAGCCCGTTTTAAAAAAATGGTCTGCCAAAAATTTTGACAAACAATCCAAAAATAACTTCGTAACAGATTATCTTTTTTCTATTCCAAAATCATTTTTCGCGTGGCATTGAATTTTGACGCGGTGAGGCGATAATAATAAACGCCCGGGCTGCCAAGCGCACGATTTTGGATTTTTAGCTGGTGAAAACCTTTTCCAAAATCGCCTTCCGTGCGATGCACCACCCTGCCCGTCTGGTCAAAAATAGTCAACTCAGCCGCCTCGGATTCGGGCAGTTCGAAGCCGATGATCGTTTCGCTGCGGAAAGGATTCGGGAAATTCTGATGCAATTTGTAAGCGGCGCCATCCACGCCGGCTACGCCTGTTGACAGATTTTCAACAT
>CALMIT010000746.1 GCA_937864255.1 uncultured Saprospiraceae bacterium | reverse complement strand
CCTTTGCCTTTGTTGCAGCCGGTAAACTTGCCGTACAATTCCGCCATACAACTGTCAGCACTCAGCCCGCGCATCAGTGCGATACCGTGCTGGCGATACGCCGTCACGATAGGATCTTCGGGGCGGAGGGCAGTGGCGAGTCCGGCGGCGATAGCTTCCTGACCGATATAAACGTGCAGAAAACCGCGAATTTTCTGCTGCCCGTACGACATGAGCGCAGCCTCCTCAAATCGGCGGATACGCAGCATCGTTTCGTACCATTTCAGATAAGTGGCTTTATCGTAGGCGGCAGATTTTGAGGATTTTCCATTCACACTTTTGCTGTGGCCATTCGTCGGAGCGCCTTTTTTCGCGGGAGCTTTTTTCTTCTTGTCGGTCGCAGTAGCCATTTATATCGGATTAAAATTTTGAAAAAAGTCAAATATATGCGGCAAAGGTAATCGAAAAGGACTCTTTTTAAAAAAGAAATTGAAACAGTTTTGCCGTGGTTCGGTTTGTCGTCCGGGTTTTTATTTTTGCAAAATACTTTGCCCAATCCATCTGGTTTTTTAAAATCATAAAGCATTGTTTTTAAAAAGTATCCGCCTCACACATTTCAAAAATTACCTTTCGGGAAAATTTACTTTCTCCGAAAAAATCAACTGTGTGGTCGGGCTGAACGGCATGGGCAAAACCAATTTGCTCGACGCCATTTATTTTTTATGCATGTGCAAAAGCCGGTTTTTGAACTCTGACCGGTATATTTTGCTAAAAGATGAAAAAGAGCCGGTGGATTTTTTTCGGCTGGAAGGGCAGTTTTTTAAAAACGATAAAAAGCTGAAAGTGGTCGCCAAAGTGCGCCCCGGAAATCTCAAAGAATTTGAATGCGAAGGCGCGCAATACGAGCGGCTTTACGAACACGTTGGCGTTTTTCCGGTCATTTTTGTTGCGCCCGACGACGCGAACCTGTTGCTCGACGGTAGCGAGAGCAGGCGTTTGTTGATGGACAATGTGCTTTCGCAAATGTATCCCGAATACCTGCTGGCGCTGGTCGGATACAATCGCATTTTGAAACAGCGCAACGCCGCGCTCAAACAATTTGCCGAGAGGGGCGGCTTCTCGCCCACGCTAATACAGGCATACGACGAGCAGTTTCTGGCGCCCGCGCAGTTGATTTTTGAGTACCGCAGTCGCTTCACCGAAGCATTCAGCCCACTGCTCGAATCATTTTACAAAGCCATTTCGGGCGGCAGAGAGCAGGCGGGGTGTAAGTACGAGAGCGATTTGCAAGGCGGTGATTTTCAGGATATTTTGAAAAAAAACGCGGACAAAGACCGCCTGTTGGCGCGTACGACCGCCGGCGTTCACCGCGACGATATTGCTTTTGAAATGGACGGTTTTCCGCTGAAAAGATTCGCTTCGCAGGGACAGTTGAAGTCCTTCGTGCTGGCGGCAAAACTTGCGCAGTACGAGTCCTTACGTTTGCAAAAAAAAGATCCGCCCATACTTTTGCTCGACGATCTTTTTGATAAACTGGACGACACGAGGGTGAAGAATTTGCTGGCATTATTGAGCGGGGCGCAGTTCGGACAGATTTTTTTGACCGACACCCACGAACAAAGAGCCGAGGAAATTGTAAAAGAATACTATCCCGATTTTAAAAAGATAATTATTGAAAATGGAAAAAATCGTACCCACATTTCTTAACTCACAACTCAAAATTTTCAATGCTTATGACTGATTATCGTCAGATTTTCGACAACAACAGAAAATGGGTGGAAAGTAAAACCGCCGCCGATTCGGACTTTTTCAAAAAACTTTCAAAAGACCAAAGTCCCGAATACCTCTACATCGGCTGCTCTGACAGCCGCGTACCTGCCAACGAAATAATGGGTCTGGAACCCGGCGACGTTTTCGTGCACCGCAACATCGCCAATGTGGTCAACACCATTGACCTGAACGCGCAATCGGTCATTCAATATGCCGTGGAACACCTCGGTGTAAAGTACATTATCGTGTGCGGACACTATGGCTGCGGCGGCGTAAAAGCTGCCATGCAACCCAAAGACCTCGGCTTGCTCAATCCCTGGCTGCGTAATATCCGCGACGTGTATCGTATTCACCGCGCCGAATTGTCGGCTATCGAAAACGAACACGACCGCTACAACCGCCTGATCGAACTCAACGTGAGGGAGCAGGTAATCAATGTGACAAAAATGGCGGGGGGTCAAAAGTCATTTCACGAAAAAGGCTTTCCTACCGTACACGGCTGGGTTTATGATTTGCAAAACGGACTTTTGAAAGACCTGGAAATTGATTTCCGGGAAGTTTTGGCAAAAATTGAGGAGATATACCGGTTGGATTGACGAATTTCGAATGACGAATTTCGACTGTAGAATTTTGGAATAATTCATTTTTAGGATAAAAGAGCGGGCGGCATAAACTGCCCGCTTTCTTTTTTTTAAAACCGGACTTTTTGTAATCGTTTAGAGATCTGGCGTCCAACCTAATTTACATGTGTTAAAATTCTTTTGTCACCCCGCTGACGTTCGGTAAAATGTTAAGGAGCGGAAATCCCCTTCCGGCCGTTTTCCAATCACGACTTCCAAAGGAAAGAAACTCTTTAATTTATCTAAAACCCGGATTTATGCAATTTAAAAACTTCCACTTGCGGGCGGCGGCCCTTTTCCTACTTTGCTCCAATGTGAGTTTCGCACAGGTCTTTTCCCCGATTACCGATCCTACCAATCCTATCAACACGGCGCCACATGCAGGCGTTTATAATGGCTGCGCGCTGGTGGATG
>CALMIT010000745.1 GCA_937864255.1 uncultured Saprospiraceae bacterium | reverse complement strand
CCAAATCCAAATACAACGTCATCAATCCCGACGACGTGGTGGAAAAATACGGTGCTGATACTTTCCGCATGTACGAAATGTTTTTGGGACCTATTGAGCAGTCTAAACCCTGGGACACCAAAGGCATCAGCGGCGTGTACAATTTCCTGCGCAAAGCCTGGGATTTGTTTTTTGACAAAGACGGCAACTGGAGCGTGAGTGAGTCTGAGCCGACGCCGGAGGAATTGAAAATCCTGCATACCGCCATCAAACGCGTGACCGAAGATATTGAGCGTTTTTCTTTCAATACCTGCGTGAGTCATTTTATGATTTGTGTGAATGAACTGCGCCGCCTCGAATGCAACAAACGGCAAATTCTGGAGCCTTTTACGGTGTTGCTCGCGCCCTTTGCCCCGCACATTGCGGAAGAATGGTGGAGCCTCCTGGGTTTCAAAGATTCGGTGCATCACGCCGTTTACCCGGTTCTGAACGAAGCATTTTTAAAAGAAGATACAGTGAATTTGCCCATCGCCATCAATGGAAAAACCCGCGCCGTTGTTGCTTTTCCAGCGGACGCCACGAAAGAGCATCTCGAAAAAACCGCGCTCGAATTGGACGAAATTAAAAAGTGGCTGGAAGGCGCTGAGGTGAAAAAAGTGATCGTCGTCCCGGGCAGGATGGTGAATGTGGTGATTTGATTTGCTGATGATCGGCATGTAAAATGCAATCCAATAAAAATCTATAGGCTTCTATTTTTTGCTATGATAAAATCTTTTGGAGACAAGGAAACTGAAAAAGTTTGGAGAGGCATTTTTTCTAAAAAATTACCGTTTGAAATTCAGCATATTGCAAGAAGGAAATTGCGTATGTTAAATAACTCTTTCAATTTGCAGGATTTAAAAGTTCCGCCTGCCAATAAACTAGAAAAGTTGAGCGGAAATTTGAAGCACTTTTATAGCATTCGAATCAATGATCAGTGGAGAATTATTTTTAAATGGGAAAATGAGAATGCATTTGAAACCAGCATAATTGACTATCATTAAAATAATGTCATGGAAAAGATTTCTAATCCCCGGCCCGGTGAAATTTTATTAGAAGAATTTCTGAAACCGCTCTCTATCAGCCTTGAAAAATTGGCAGCAGAAACCTTTATTCCTGTGGTTACGATTGAAGGTATTATC
>CALMIT010000744.1 GCA_937864255.1 uncultured Saprospiraceae bacterium | reverse complement strand
TACTCACCTTGCCGGAACTTATCAACTCGACAAATGCGCTTAATTGTCGAAAATCAAGTGGAAAATCAGCAATTTCTATTCGCTGCTCGCGCAAGTAAGGTCGGATTTTTTGAATCAACAGGTTGGCTGCCGCTTTTGCATCCACCCCTTCTTTTAAAAAATTAAGATAATAAACCGCCAGCGGCTTTTCTTCCGATAGTAAAAGCGCATCGTCCACAGGCAAATTGTGCGTACCCGTCATTTCTGCTACCATTTCCCAGGGCAACGACCCGAGGTTTTCCTTTTCTGCTTTGACAAAATCATGAGAAAGCAAAACCGGTGGCAAATCGGGTTCGGGAAAATACCTGTAATCATGCGCATTTTCTTTGGAACGCAAGGGTGCAGTCGTGCCAGTCAAAGGATCAAATGACAAAGTTTGTTGTGCTACTTTTTCACCGTTTTCTACGATTTGAATTTGCCGCTGCGTCTCAAATTCTATCGCCCGGCGGGCAAATTTCATGGAGTTCAAATTTTTTACTTCACAGCGGTTGTTCAATTTCCCGCTTCCTTTTTCTCTTATCGAAATATTACAATCGCAGCGCAGCGAACCCTCTTCCATATTGCCGTCACTGATGTCAAGATAACGTACCAACTGGCGTATGGCCGCCATAAAAGCCTCCACTTCTGCGGAGCTGCGCATATCAGGCTCCGTCACAATCTCCAAAAGTGGTACGCCCGCCCTGTTTAAATCTACATAACTATCTGTATCAGATTGATCATGGATGGATTTCCCCGCATCTTCTTCGAGGTGTATGTGATGAATTTTTATTGATTTCCACTGCCCGTCCAC
The DNA here is from genome assembly GCA_937864255.1 of uncultured Saprospiraceae bacterium. GTDB lineage: Bacteria > Bacteroidota > Bacteroidia > Chitinophagales > Saprospiraceae > JAGQWW01. The sequence continues at coordinate 16,343 of CALMIT010000744.1, read as the reverse complement.
ATAAATTGGAAGAATGCCTCCCACACAAACCGGCTTGTGATCCTGCGTGATCTGGTAACCTTTGGGAAGATCGGGGTAGAAATAATTTTTACGATCAAAAAAGTTTTTGTGCTCAATATGGCTGTTTAGCGCTAACCCCAGGCGGACAGCAAAAAAAACCGCTTTCCGGTTTAAACGGGGAAGTGTGCCCGGGTATGCCAGCGAAACCGCGCTGATATTGGTATTAGGCTGATCGCCAAATGACGCCGAGTCGGCACAAAACACCTTGCTCTTCGTGGACAATTGCACGTGTACTTCGAGACCTATGACAGTTTCGTACTTTTCAAAAACTAAAGCGTTGGAATTCATCAAAAATGATACGCGCCGGTGATAGCGGGGTTACGATTGGTTTTCTAAAAATGAAAAGCGGCGTCCGAAAGTATTTCGGACGCCGCTTTATATTGATCAAAATATTGACTATTCTTCTTCGCTTGTGGCTTCCGTTGCTGCCACAGTTGCTGCGGCAGCGGTAGCTGCTGCAACAGTTGTTTCTGCTGCTTTGGATTTTCCACTGCGGCGGGTTCTTTTCCGGCCTTCTTTTTCACTGCCGGCGCCTTTCGGCTCGCCTTTTACGTACACGTCATTAAAATCAACAAATTCAATCATTGCCATATCCGTACCGTCGCCTCTTCTGAATCCCATTTTGATGATCCTCAAATAACCGCCCGGCCTGTCGCCCACTTTTTGTGCTATTGGTCCAAAAAGTTCGTCAATGGAGTGCTTATCCTGCAAATAGCTGAACACCACCCTGCGCGAATGTGTCGTATTATTTTTGCCTTTAGTCACCAGCGGTTCCATATAAATACGGAGCGCTTTTGCTTTGGCAAGCGTGGTATTGATGCGTTTGTGTCTCACCAAAGCATTGGCAAGGTTCATCAACAAGGCTCTACGGTGGCCTTTCTTACGACTTAAATTGTTGTTCTTATTACCGTGTCTCATTTTAAAAAATAAGTTTAACCTCGCAACACTTTTCAGCAGAATGAATTAGTGCGGTTGGCGCGCTTCTGCTTACTGGGTTATTACAAAAAATGATTGAATCTTACAGCGTCAGTCCATATAAGGAGCCGCTGATTAGCCAACGTATCAAATATTAATCTTCGTCGAGCTTGTATTTTGACAAGTCCATGCCAAATGTCAAGCCTTTATCCTGGAGTAATTCTTCAATTTCTACCAGCGATTTTTTACCAAAGTTTCTAAACTTCAAAAGCTCGTGTGTGTCGTAACGCACCAAATCAGCCAATGAGTTGATTTTTGCAGCTTTCAGACAGTTATATGCTCTGACAGAAAGATCCAAATCTTCCAGCGAAGTTTTTAACAGCTTGCGCATGTGGAGGATGTGCTCGTCCACGATGTCGTCTTGTCTGCTGGTAGCGTCGTCGAAAGTGATATTTTCGTCAGTAATGAGCATCAGGTGCTGAATCAAAATCCTGGAAGCTTCTTTTACTGCTTCTTCCGGGTGAATCGTACCGTCTGTTCTGATTTCGATGGTAACTTTTTCGTAGTCGGTGCGCTGTCCTACCCTTGTATTTTCTACTCTGTAAGCCACATTTTTGATGGGCGTATAAATCGCATCTACCGGAATCACGCCTATGGGCGAATCTTTTGGCAAATTTTCATCGGCAGGCACATAACCACGACCTTTGGTGATGGTAAGTTCCATTTCAAGATTCACGAACGGCTCCATTTGGCATATCTGCAAATCGGGGTTCATGATTTTGAAAACATTGGTAAATTCTTCGATATCACCCGCACGGAATTGTTCTTTTCCGCTAATGGTCAGGTATATTTTTTCGGAAGAAATTTCATCATCCGAAATTAGTTGTTTGAAACGAATTTGTTTCAAATTCAAAATAATATCCACCACATCTTCCACCACGCCTCTGATCGTAGAAAACTCGTGTTCCACACCTGCAATCCTTACTGCTGAAATAGCAAAACCTTCGAGGGAAGAAAGAAGAACTCTACGGAGAGAATTTCCTATGGTTTGGCCAAAACCTGGCTCAAGCGGCTTAAACTCAAATGTTCCTTCGAAATCGTCAGCTTTTTGAAGTACGATTTTGTCAGGCTTTTGGAAATTGAGAATGCTCATAATTAGAATTAGCTTTGAGAATGAACAACGACGGAAATGGAGAAAATATAAAAGCGGATTCGATAAAGGAATACCTTATCGAATCCGGAATAAAATCATTATTATTTGGAGTAAAGCTCTACAATGAGCTGTTCGTTAATCTTTTCAGGTATTTGATCGCGAGACGGAAATGAAAGGAAAACACCTTCGATTTTGTCAGGATTGTATTCCAACCAGGAGTGTTTTCTTACTTCTGATTTTGAATGCGCATTTTCTTTCACTACGTCCAGTTCTTTGGATTTGCCCCTTACGCCTATCACATCGCCGGGTTTCAACTGGTAGGAAGGAATATTCACAATATGCCCGTTCACAGTAACGTGGCGATGAGCCACTAGTTGACGAGCTTGTCTGCGGGTACGCGCAAGTCCTAATCTGAATACCGTATTATCCAATCTCGCTTCCAGCATTTGCAAAAGCACCTCACCGGTCACACCACCTTTTCTGCTTGCTTTTTCAAAAGTATTGCGGAATTGTCTTTCCAAAACACCATAAGTGTATTTGGCTTTTTGCTTTTCCATCAACTGCAAAGCATAATCAGATTTTTGCTTACGCTTTTTTGCCAAGCCATGTTGTCCCGGAGGATATTTTTTCTTTTCAAATGCACTGCTCGGTCCGTATATGGCTTCACCGAATGATCTTGCTTTTTTTGTTTTTGGTCCAGTATATCTTGCCATTATAAATAAAATTGCTCTTTAAAAAAATGATACCGGTAAATTACACTCTCCGGCGTTTGGGAGGGCGGCAACCGTTGTGAGGAATCGGAGTCATATCAAATATGGTCGCTACTTTTATACCTGCCTGGTCAATCGCCCGAATGGCAGCTTCCCTGCCTGCTCCCGGTCCTTTTACATAGACCTCGACATGACGCAAGCCAGCATCGTAAGCTGTTTTGGCTGCATCATTTGCTGCGACCTGCGCCGCATAAGGAGTATTCTTTTTCGAACCTTTGAAACCGGCTTTTCCTGCCGAACCCCATGAAATCACATCGCCGTTTTTGTTACAGACAGAAACGATAATGTTGTTGAAAGTCGCCTGAATGTACACTAGTCCTTCAGGTTCAACTTTTACTTTTCTTTTTTTGACTTTTTTTGTCGCCTTTGCCATTTCTTTTAACTATGTTTTATCGGACAGAGACTGTCTATTATTTAGTTACTTTTTTCTTGTTTGCCACAGTTTTACGTTTACCTTTTCTTGTACGTGCATTGGTACGCGTGCGCTGACCATTCACCGGCAATCCTTTTCTATGGCGCAAACCCCTGTAGCATGCAATATCCATCAAACGTTTGATACTCATCTGCACTTCAGAGCGCAACTCACCCTCAACCTTGAATTCGGACTGAATAATACGCGTGATTTCACGGATATTATCATCTGTCCATTCATGCACTTTAGTATGATCACTAATTCCAGCCTCTTGAAGGATTACATGCGCCCTTGACCTTCCTATCCCGTAAATGGAAGTAAGTCCGATAACGCCTCTCTTATTTCTTGGCAAGTCAACCCCTGATATACGAGCCATTACTACCTGTTTTTTATTGTTAAATGCAATTTAATCTAACCGAATAAATTTCGATTAGCCCTGACGCTGTTTGTATTTTGGATTCTTTTTATTGATAATAAAAAGTTTTCCTTTTCTCCTCACGATTTTACAATCAGCCGAGCGCTTTTTGATTGAAGGCTTAACTTTCATTATTAAATAATTTACTTGTATCTATAAATAATTCTTCCTCTGCTCAAATCATACGGCGACATTTCAACCGACACTTTGTCTCCGGGAAGAATACGAATGTAATTCATGCGCATTTTACCGGAAATGGTCGCTATGATGATATGGTCATTCTCAAGCCTGACCCTGAACATAGCGTTGGAAAGTGCTTCTTCGATAATGCCATCCTGTTTAATCAAATCCTTTTTTGCCATACCTTAAAAAATTGGAGGCGCAAAGATAAAGAAAAAGTTGGCATTTGCACTTTATGATTTTTAAAAAAAATCCTTTCTATTTCAATGACTTACGAGGTTTTTAAACTGTCTCGAAAACCTCTATTTCTTTTAAATTCGGATTTTTGGAAATTGCCGCCATGATGTAGGAGTGATCCGATAAAATATCGGGACCTGTCTCTCTTAATGCGACCGTATGTTCAAAGTGGGCGGAAGGTTTTTTATCTCTCGAAACGACGCCCCAGCCATCCTGGATAGTTGCTACGTCTTTTCTAATCATATTTACCATCGGCTCAATTGCGATAACCAAACCGGGCAACAATTTGACACCTTTGCCTCTCTTTCCGTAATTCGGCACTTCCGGTTCTTCATGCAAAGACTTGCCGATACCATGACCTACCAGTTCTCTTACGATTGCGAAATTATGCTCCCGCTGCACGTAATCCTGAATAGCAAAACTGACATCGCCCAGTCGTTTACCCAGTTGCAGATTGTCAATGCCTTTGTACAAAGAAGTATTGGTTACTCTCAAAAGGTGCATGACAGACTCGTCAACTTCGCCGATAGCGAAAGTAAAAGCAGAATCTCCGAAGTAGCCGCCTTTCAAAACCCCGCAATCTACCGAAACGATATCGCCTTCTTCGAATTCGCGATCAGAAGGAATGCCATGTACGACAAATTCATTGGGCGAAACGCAAAGCGTAGCCGGAAATCCTTTATATCCTTTAAATGCCGGCACACCTCCGTTATCTCTGATAAATTCTTCTGCCGCCTTGTCAATTTTTTTTCCGGTAACGCCTGGTTTGAGCATTTCTCCTACCAGCGCCAAAGCCTGACAGACCAAGTGAGAACTTGTTCGAATGCGTTCTATTTCCTCGTCTGTTTTATAAAAAATCATTTCAAAAAATATCCTTCAAAAAATCAATATTACATACCGGAGCCTATTTGCTGCATCCGGCTGCTGCTTCTTCCTTGTATTTTACCAGATTTTACCAACCCGTCGTACCTTCTCATCAGCAGGTAACTTTCTATTTGTTGCAAAGTATCCAGTACCACGCCTACAAGGATCAAAAGAGAAGTACCACCGAAGAACATCGCAAATCCGATGTTCACGCCCATTGCTGCCGCGATAGCAGGCAAGATGGAAATGATACCCAGAAAAATAGACCCGGGCAGCGTAATTCTTGTAGTGATCGCGTCTATGAAATCCGAAGTAGGTTTCCCTGGTTTGATACCGGGAATAAAAGCGTTTTGTCTTTTCAAATACTCCGCATACTGCTGAGGATTGACAATAAGCGCCGTGTAGATATAGGTAAAAATAACTATCAGGATAAAATAGATAACATTATAAGATAAGGATGTAAAATCATTCAAAGCACGCAATACCGGATTTGCCTGAATATCGCCGCCACCACCCGCAATAAATTGCGCAGCCGTAGCGGGCAAAAACATCAAAGCCTGTGCAAAAATGATAGGCATCACACCCGCCGAATTCACTTTCAATGGAATGTAATCTCTTGCTCCAGCAGAAGGCATAGCGTTATCGCCTCTACCCACCATTCGTTTGGCAAACTGGATTGGAATTTTCCTCACCCCTTGTACGATCAATACAGTAGCCATAATAACAGCATAGAGCAAGGCCAGTTCAAATACAAACAAAACAAGACCACCACCGCCGATTTGCGAAGTAAATTCGAAAATTAAGGATTGGGGCAAACGAGCAATAATACCGATGGTAATCAATAAAGAAATACCATTTCCTATACCTTTGTCGGTTATTTTCTCACCCAGCCACATAGCGAACACCGTTCCGGTAGCGAGTATGATAATGTTTGAAAACCAGAAAACTGCCGGCGAAATAGTCGGTGAAACCGCACCGAGGCTGTTGATGTATGTGAGATAACCACCGCCCTGTACTAAAGTAATAGCAACAGTAAGCAGCCTGGTTATCTGGTTTAATTTCTTACGCCCCGATTCGCCTTCTTTCTGCTGAAGTCTTTGAAAATAAGGGACAGCAAAACCCAATAACTGCACAATAATGGACGCCGTGATGTAAGGCATGACTCCAAGTGCAAAAATTGCAGCATTATTAAAAGCACCACCGGTGAAAACATTGATCAAACCTAAAATGTCAGTTGGTGCGCCGCTGTTGGAAGCTTGTTTCAATACAGAAGGAACCACGCCCGGCAAAACTATATAAGAACCCAGGCGGTATACAAATACCAAACCCAGGGTAAACAAAATCCGGTTTCTGAGTTCCTTGATTTTCCAGATATTCTGGATTGTGCTAATAAGTCGTTTCATTTCAGAAAGTTAAACGAGGTTAATACTTCCGCCTTGTTCCTCGATAGTTTGTTTTGCTGAAGCAGAACATGCATGAGCCGCGATGGTGAGTTTCTTACTTAATTTGCCTCCTCCTAAAACTTTCACCCGGTCATTTTTTTTGATGATGCCTTTTTCAGCGAGTGTTTCAATATTTATGGTATCCAAACCAAATTTTTCCGCAATCATTTGGATTCTTGCAATATTCAAAGGTACGTATTCAATCCTGTTCGGGTTTTTGAATCCGACTTTTGGCAAACGCATCTGCAATGGCATCTGACCACCCTCGAAGTTGCGTTTTCTTTTGTGCCCCGAACGCGACTTGTCTCCTTTGTGACCGCGCGTAGAAGTACCACCTCTACCGGATCCTGTACCTCTACCTACTCTTTTATCGTGGTGAGTAGCTCCTTTTGCGGGTCGTAAGTTATGCAATTCCATTTTGAAAATACATTTAAAATAATTCTAAAATGATGCCGGATTCCTTTTACCGAATCTTCTTTAGAAAGATTCGAAAATGGCCGGTGATTTTATACATGTTCTACACTTACCAAGTGCGAAACTTTATTGATCATACCCAATATCTGCGGAGTCGCTTCATGCTCCACAGTCTTATGCATTTTGCGAATTCCAAGCGCCTTCATAGTCTCTTTTTGGCGCTTAGGGCGATCAATCGTACTTTTTATTTGAGTCACTTTTACCTTTTTCATCGCAATTGATATTGTATAAGGTTCTTTTATTTCGGATTATCCGTTAAAAACTTTTTCCAATTTTATGCCTCTCTGACGCGCCACATCCAACGGATTTCTCAACTTAGCCAAGGCATCAATGGTAGCCTTGATTACGTTGTGCGGATTTGACGAACCCTGTGATTTTGCCAATACATTATGTACGCCCGCAATTTCCAGAACTGCTCTCATGGCGCCACCTGCAATTACACCCGTACCATCAGCAGCAGGTTTGATAAGTACTTTACCAGCGCCATATTTTCCTTTTTGTTCGTGCGGAATTGTTCCTTTATAAATAGGCACTTTGATAAGTCCTTTTTTTGCATCGTCAACTGCTTTGGCGATTGATTCCGAAACATCTCTCGCTTTGCCCAAACCATAGCCTACCGTACCATTTCCGTCGCCTACCACTACGATGGCTGCAAAGCTGAATGTACGACCACCTTTGGTTACTTTGGCAACACGGTTGAGTGCTACCAGTTTTTCTTTCAGCTCCGTTTCGGAAGGCTTAACTCTATTTTTTTCTTTTTTGGTCATGATCTTGAAATTATTTTAGAATTGAAGACCTCCTTCGCGAGCACCTTCGGCAAGCGCTTTCACGCGACCATGGTAAAGGTAACCTCCTCGGTCAAAAACGATATTTTGAATATTTTGAGAAATTGCTCTTTCTGCCAGCAGCTTACCGACAGCTTTTGCTTTTTCCACTTTTGTCGCCTTTTCAGGAATGCCTTCTTCTCTGGAAGAAACGGCCAGAATAGTATGTCCTTTAATATCATCAATCAACTGGCAATAAATAGCCTGGTTGCTGCGATAGACACTGGCGCGAGGGCGGCCTGCCGTTCCCGATACTTTGCTACGGACTCTGAAATGTATCCGCCTTCTTCTATTTTCTTTATTGAATTTCATCGCTGAAAAAATAACTTCGAAAAATATTTGAAAAAAATCTCCTTTATAAAATCTACTTTCCTTTTCCTGCCGACTTTCCGGCTTTGCGGCGAATAGCCTCGCCCATATATCTGATACCTTTTCCTTTGTAAGGCTCCGGTTTTCTGAATGCTCTGATCTTTGCAGCTATTTGTCCCAGCAATTGTTTGTCAATGGACTCAAGCCTGATGAGCGGATTCTGTCCTTTTTCGGTTTTGGTTTCGAGTTTTACTTCGTTGGGAATATAGAAGTAAATCGGGTGAGAATAACCTATGGTCAATTCGAGCAGTTGTCCGGTGTTGTTCACACGAAAACCAACCCCCACTACTTCCAACTCTCTCACGAACCCTTTGGATACACCCTCTACCATATTATTGATCAAAGCCCGGTAAAGTCCATGCATGGAGCGATGGCGCGGAGAATCCGTTGGTCTGGCAAAAGTGACTACTCCTTCTTCAATGCCTACGGAAATGGCCGGATCTACCTGCTGTGATAATTCTCCTTTTGGCCCTTTGATTGTAACGAAGTTTCCTTTTGAAATCGAGAACTCGACTCCTTTGGGAATTTCAATTGGCGATTTACCTACTCTGGACATTTTTATTGCTTTTGAAAACTCAAAAAATTCGATTAAAAATCAATAAACGTAACACAACACCTCACCTCCGATATGCAGTTCTTTCGCTTTTTTCACCGTCATCACGCCTTTTGAAGTAGAAATGATGGCGATGCCCAAGCCGTTGATTACACGAGGAAGATTACCCGCACTCGCATATTTTCTAAGTCCCGGCTTACTCACTCTGATAAGTTTGCGAATGATTGGCCTTTTGGAAGTCGGGTCATATTTGAGCGCGATTTTGATAATGCCCTGCTTGCCGGCTTCGTCGTCAAATTTATATTTCAGAATAAAGCCCTGATCATACAGGATTTCCGTAATATTTTTTTTGAGTCTGGATGCCGGAATTTCTACCATTCTATGGCCTGCGGTCTGCGCATTTCGAATTCGCGTGAGGTAATCTGCTATTGGATCCGTTACCATTTATTTTTGATTTAAATTCTTTCTAATTATTTATTACCAGCTGGCTTTTGTTACTCCCGGAATTTTTCCTGCGAGTGCCATTTTTCTGAAAGCAACACGGGAAATACCAAAATCTCTCATGTAGCCTTTCGGACGGCCTGTCAAACCACAACGGTTGTGCAGACGGACAGCCGAGCCATTTCTCGGCAATTTGTCCAACGCATCCCAATCGCCCTCTTCCTTCAGTTTTTTACGAAGTTCGGCGTATTTGGCGACCATGCGTTCGCGTTTTTTCTCTCTTGCAATGATTGATTTTTTAGCCATTGTTGTATCTCATTTATTGTTGAAAATAAATTTTCAACTCTATTAATTTCTTTGATTTTTAAACGGAAGTCCAAGTCCTTTTAAAAGCGCAAGTGCTTCGGCGTCTGTACTGGCTGATGTCACGATAGTAATATCCATACCCGAAATGCGGGAGATTTTATCCAAATCTATTTCAGGAAAGATGATGTGCTCGGTGATGCCTAAAGAATAATTGCCGCGACCGTCAAAACTTTTGTCATTGATACCTCTGAAGTCGCGTACGCGTGGCAAAGCCACTGTGATCAGCCTGTCCAAAAATTCCCACATTTGCTCCTGGCGAAGTGTCACACGCGAACCAATAGTCATACCTTCCCTCAGTTTGAAGTTAGATACCGATTTTTTGGCTTTGGTAGGTACCGCCTTTTGTCCTGCGATAATTGACATTTCTTCAATAGCGCTTTCAATGATTTTTTTGTCGGATGTGGCTGCGCCGATACCTTGATTAAGGCAGATTTTTTCGATTTTAGGTACTTGCATAATTGTTTTGTACTGGAATTGCTCCATCAATGCAGGTACTACCTCATTCCTGTATTTATCTTTCAGCCTTGGCGTATATTTTTCCATTACTTGATAATTTCACCAGATTTTTTAGAATATCTAACCAATTTTCCATCTACCAGTTTTCTTCCGGTTCTGGTAGGTTGTCCCGATTTGGGATCAATAAGCATAAGATTGGAAACATGAATAGGCGCTTCCATTTCTATGATACCACCCGGTTTGTCCTGGGTTGGTTTTTTATGCTTTTTCACGATGTTGACTCCTTCCACAACGGCGCGTTGTTTTTTAGGAAAAACCTGGAGAATCTCGCCTTCCGAGTCTTTCCATGCACCGGAGATTACTTTCACCTTGTCTCCTTTTTTTACATGGAGCTTGGGTGCAAAACGAGTCTGATTATTCTTCTTTGACATAATTGAAAATTTCAATTCTTGCTAATGATTACAATACTTCTGGCGCCAATGATACGATACGCATGAAATCTTTTTCTCTCAGCTCTCTCGCTACCGGTCCGAAAATACGGGTTCCGCGCGGCTCATCGGCGTTATTGAGAAGTACAACGGCATTGTCATCGAAGCGGATATAGGAACCGTCTTTGCGACGTATTTCCTTTTTCGTTCTCACCACTACGGCTTTTGATACCGTTCCTTTTTTTATACCGCCGGGAGAAGCATCCTTTACGGATACCACGATTTTGTCACCTATAGAGGCATAACGTCTGTGCGAACCGCCAAGCACACGAATACATAGAACTTCTTTGGCTCCACTGTTGTCAGCTACTCTAAGTCTGCTTTCTTGCTGTATCATCGCGCAATATTTTTAAGACAAAAAAAATTACTTCGCTTTTTCAATTATCTCGACCAATCTCCAGCGTTTGTGTTTGCTCAAAGGACGGGTCTCCATGATGCGCACGAGGTCGCCGATGCCACACTCGTTTTTTTCATCATGAGCGAGAAATTTATTGGAACGCTTCATCGCTTTTCCATAGAGCGGGTGTTGGAATTTACGCTCTACCTGAACAGCAATGGTTTTTTCCATTTTATTACTGGTTACGATACCAGTTCTTGTTTTTCGTGATCTTCTTTCTTCAGTCATTTTCAAAAAAAATTTGAAGGAAAACAGGACTAATTCTTTTGACGGCGACGCGCCCGTATTTTTGATCTTTTTGCCAAAACTTCGGCTGGCATCGAAGCTACTTCTCTGCGACGAATTTCCGTGTTCAGGCGTGCAATATCGCGACGCATCTCTTTGATTGACAACGGATTGTCAACACCTTTCGTGGCATGATCGAACTGCATTTTTTGATACTCCTGCTCGGCGGCTTTCAACTCAGCAGCCAAGTCAGTGTCCGAAAATTCCTGCAATTCCAAATATTTCTTTGAAGCCATTTTATATGTATTGAAAATTTACTTCTTAAAGTTTATACCAAAATGAACTTAGCACTTATTCGACGTGATCGGGTCTTACGATAGTTTTTGTCATCACCGGTAGTTTTTGCGCTGCAAGCCTGAGTGCTTCCACTGCTACTTCACGCGGAACGCCGTCTATTTCAAACATAATCCGTCCCGGTTTTACCAATGCTACCCAGTGATCCAAAGGTCCTTTACCTTTTCCCATCCGCACCTCCAAAGGCTTGGCAGTGATAGGTTTGTCAGGAAAAATTCTGATCCAGACTTTTCCTTCCCTTTTCATGTGACGGGTCATGGCAATACGCGCTGCTTCCAACTGACGGTTTGTAATACGCCCCGCATCCAAAGACTTGAGCCCGTAGCTTCCGAAGGAAATCGTGCTTCCTTTGTAAGCCAGACCGTCGTTACGGCCTTTTTGCTGCTTGCGATACTTCGTTCTTTTTGGTTGTAACATTGCTATGAATTTTTCTATCGCTTACTTTGTCTCGCTTTTAAAAGGCTTTGTAAAAAGCGGGCGCAAATTTAAGCCAATTTTTCTTTTTTTAATCAGTGTTTTTTATCTTCTTCTGTCTCTTCTTTCCCCGCCTCTGCCGCCGCCTCTTTCTCTGCGGTCGCCGCGTTCTCTTCTGTCTCCACCTCTTTCACCTCTTTCGCCGCCGGTTCTTTCAGTTTTTTCAACACCTACGTTCGGAGATAAATCACGTTTGCCCAAAACCTCGCCTTTGCAAAGCCATACTTTGATGCCGATTTTTCCGTACACCGTTTGTGCTTCGGCAAGTGCATAGTCAATATCTGCTCTGAAAGTGTGCAGCGGCGTTCTTCCTTCTTTAAACTCTTCCGTACGGGCCATCTCGGCACCGTTCAACCTGCCTGAAATGCGGACTTTGATTCCTTCCGCACCGGCGCGCATTGTGGACTGAATAGCCGACTTGATAGCGCGGCGGTAGTTGATACGCGATTCCAACTGTTTTGCTACCGATTCGCCTACAATATTGGCGTCAAGCTCCGGCTTGCGTATTTCAATGATGTTGATTTGTACATCCTGACCGGTCAGTTTTTTCAACTCTTCCCGAATCTTGTCAACCTCCTGACCACCTTTTCCAATAATGATCCCCGGACGAGATGTGTGGATGGTAATCGTGATGCGTTTGAGCGTACGCTCAATAACTATTTTAGCGATTCCTCCTTTTTGGATACGGGCTTTGAGGTAGTTACGGATTTTTTCATCCTCCACTACTTTTTGTCCCATGTCCTTCCCGCCAAACCAGCTGGATTCCCAACCACGAATGATTCCGAGACGATTTCCAATTGGATTTGTTTTTTGACCCATTTTACGGATTATTGGTATTTTGAAAATTTCTTTTTACTCTTTACACTCAATATTATTCCTGTACTTCTTCTACTTCAACCACTTCTTTATTGTCAGCGGCAACCGGAATTTTGTTAGCCACAATTATCGTGATGTGATTGGTACGTTTGCGCACGCGGTGTGCTCTTCCATGCGGCGCGGGGCGGAGTCTTTTCAACATCGTGCCGCCATCCGAAAAAGCAGTTTTTACAAATAAGTCATAATCTGCGGCGCTTTCTCCACCGGCTTTCTGCTCCCAGTTGGCAATGGCTGACAATAAAACCTTTTCAAGCCATACTGCTGCTTCCTGCTTTGAAAACTTGAGAATGCCCAAAGCTTCATCTACACGCTTGCCGCGAATATTGTCAACAACCAGCCGCATTTTTCTTGCGGACATCGGACAACTTTTGAATTTTGCTACTGCTTCCATTTTAAAAAAATTTGAAAGTCTGATTTTAAAGGCAGACAGTTTAATTTTATCTGTTTCCTGCGTGACCCTTGAATGATCTCGTAGGTGCAAATTCACCTAATTTATGACCCACCATATTCTCCGTAACATACACGGGGACGAAAGTTTTCCCGTTGTGGACGGCGATGGTTTCTCCGACCATGATCGGAACTATCATAGAGGCACGAGACCAGGTCTTGATAACTTGTTTTTTTGTGGACTCTTTTGATTTTTGAACCTTAGCCAACAATTTGTGAAAAACGTAAGGTCCTTTTTTTACTGAACGTGCCATAGAAGGTATCTCAATTATTAAAATGAATTATTTTATTGTTTTGTCTTTTTTCTCGATATGATCAGTTTCGAAGAATGTTTCTTATTATTTCTCGTCTTCTGACCTTTGGCCATAATGCCTGTACGTGAACGCGGGTGACCACCGGAAGCTCTACCTTCACCACCACCCATCGGGTGATCTACGGGGTTCATCGCCACACCTCTCACGTGAGGACGTTTTCCTACCCAGCGTCTTCTACCCGCTTTACCAAACACCTGAAGTGCATGATCCTGATTGGAAGTAGAGCCGATAGTTGCTTTGCAGGTGAGCAAAATTCTGCGCACCTCGCCTGATGGCAGTTTGACTACCGCATAGCGATCCTCCCGACCAAGCAACACCGCAGAAGTTCCTGCGCCTCTTACCAACACTGCTCCTTGTCCCGGACGCATTTCGACGGCGTGGATTTCAGAACCGAGCGGTATTTCTTTCAGGAATAAGGCATTGCCCGTGTTTGGCGCTGCTCCTGCTCCCGATACGATTTTATCGCCAACTTTAAGTCCGTTGGGTGCGATGATGTATCTTTTTTCGCCGTCTGCATAAGCCACCAAAGCGATAAATGCAGTGCGATTTGGATCGTATTCGATAGTTTTTACAATTGCCGGAACGCCGTCTTTGTTGCGTTTGAAATCAATGACTCTGTAACGGCGTTTGTGACCGCCGCCACGCTGGCGCATTGTACGATGTCCCTGGCTATTGCGGCCGCCGGTTTTTGACATCGGCGCGAGCAGGCTCTTCTCCGGCGAATCCGTAGTGATTTCCGCGAAGGAGTTTCCGACTCTGAATCTTGTTCCCGGTGTTATCGGGTTATACTTTTTAACTGGCATTTTTTGAAAATTTCTATTTCGATATTCAAAAAACTGACTTGTCTATTTCTTTACAATTAAACTTCTCCATAGAGGTTGATTTCTTCGCCTTTTGCAAGTGTTACCACTGCTTTTTTGAAAGAAGAAACCCTTCCTTTTATCATTCCCGCTTTGGTATTGCGACTTTTGGTTTTAGCAGGCATCACCATTGTATTGACTGACTCAACCGACACATTATACATCGCTTCTACGGCTTTACGAATCTCTATTTTGTTGACTCGTCTTTCTACCACGAAAGTGTATTGTCCTTTGGTTTCGGACAATTTTTCCGCTTTTTCGCTGATGACCGGTCTGACTAATATTTTCTTTGCCATGATTTTAAATTTCTATGACTTTGATGTCGCTTTAAAAATTTATTCACCGAAAGTTTGCTGGATTTTAGCAAGCGCGCCTTCACACAAAATCAATACTTCATTGTTCAGCACGTCGTAAGTGCAAATATCCTGAGCACGCATAACCACAGTTTTGGGCACGTTGCGGCTCGAAAGCAATACTTCTTTTTCATAATCGGAAGTAACGAACAATGACTTCTTGCCCGAAACATTCAGATTTGTGATGATGTCTTTAAATGCTTTTGTCTTTGGCGCATCAAAAGAAAAATCTTCAACGACCATGATCTGACCTGCATTTGCTTTCGATGACAAGGCAGATTTTCTGGCCAGACGCATCACTTTTTTATTGAGTTTTTGGCTATAGTCGCGCGGTCTTGGTCCAAAAACCCGTCCGCCGCCTCTGTAAAGCGGGTTGTTGATATCGCCTTTACGCGATCCTCCCGTTCCTTTTTGGCGGTGAAGTTTTCTGGTGGAACCCGAAACCTCACTTCTTTCTTTTGATTTGTGCGTGCCCTGACGCTGATGCGCCAAGTATTGCTTTATAGACAACCACACACAGTGTTCGTTCGGCTCAATACCGAAAATATGATCAGGCAACTCAATTGACTTACCCGTTTTTTGTCCTTGCGTATTGAAAATTTCGAGCTTCATTTTTTTAAAAATTCAAGCTGAACCGACGCGCCAAAAGACACGCCGTGGTAATATTAATTATCGTTTCTTTTCTAAAATTACAATAGAACCTTTGTGACCCGGAATCGCGCCTTTTACCAGGACGATATTTTTATCGGGCAGAATTCTCACAATTCTGAGGTTCTTTATTTTGACCTGTTCGCCGCCTGTACGACCTGCCATCCGCATCCCTTTCATAACTTTCGAAGGAAATGAAGATGCGCCGATAGAACCCGGGGCGCGTACACGGTTGTGCTGTCCGTGAGAAGTTTCACCGACACCACCGAAACCGTGGCGTTTTACAACACCCTGAAAACCTTTGCCTTTGGATGTTCCGAAAGCGTGGATGGTTTCGCCTTCCTGAAAAACTTCCTCCACACGAATGGTTTCGCCGAGGCTTTTTTCAATTGCGAAATCGCGAAACTCCATCACTTTTCTTTTAGGCGTGGTGTTAGCCTTTTCAAAATGCCCCTGAAGCGGTTTGGAAGTATTTTTGGGTTTAGCTTCACCAAAACCAAGTTGCAAGGCATAGTAGCCGTCAACTTCTTCCGATTTCACCTGCGTGACCACACAGGGTCCAGCTTCTACTACGGTGCAGGCTACGCTTTGCCCGCGCTCGTTGTAGATGCTTGTCATGCCTAATTTTTTTCCTATTATTCCGTTCACGTCTGTGATGTTTTTATAAGAATGGGCTGCCGTCAAGTTTAATTAAAGCAGCTATCCTGTTAATTAGACGATTATTTTTCATGATCAGGCCCGACACTTTATAAAAGGTCGCCTTTTCAAAAAATGGAATCAAAAATTACAATTCTACCTTAAAAGGATTGATTGCGCGCTATCAGGTAAGTTTTACCTGAATGTCCACACCGCTGGGCAATTCCAACTTGGAAAGCGCATCAACCGTCTTCTGGGTAGGCGTATAAATTTCAATAAGACGAGTGTGGGTACGCAACTGGAACTGCTCCCGAGACTTCTTATTGACGTGCGGTGAACG
>CALMIT010000743.1 GCA_937864255.1 uncultured Saprospiraceae bacterium | reverse complement strand
ATAATTATCTTCCATATAATAAAAATCAACGCCGGCATTGTAATTCACGTCTCCTGCTGTTTGCTCGCCGTTGAAAATGGTAGCGCCGATATCAAAAATCGAAAAGCGCTGCTGCACTTCGTCTTTAGTCAGAAAAGTATCTTTAAAAGCCTCGTCAAAATTGTATCCGTAATAGTAAACGTAATCTCGCTGATAGCCCAATCTGCCGTTTACAGCAAAACCTTCCTCAAAATAATACGTGCCTGAGACTTTTCCATAATTGTCGGAAAAGCGCTGGTGGTCTATTTTTTTATTATTGGCAGAGTGGTGTTTTGCCTGAATATCGAAATCGAATTGTTTGTCTTTCAATATATTGTAACCAAATTCTCCGTAGAATGAACTTGGCAAGCCGGCGCCCAATTTTGCGTAGCCGTTGTACATTTCTTCCAATTTTTCACGCTTCATGGCCAGCGGGCGTATTTTGGGCGGTAAATATTCGACAGTGATAGATCGGTTCGGAAGATTGTAGGTTTGTCTTTTAGTGGTCGTATCCGTGGGCGGAAGTTGCGGATCTATTTTCAACATTTCTGCGTCCAGCAGCCTGGCATCAAAATTTTTAATGACCTCAACCTGTTCGTCCGGCAGTTCATTTTGAGCCTGGACGCCAAAAGCGCAGCAAAGCAGAAAGCCCGAAACCAGCAAAAGCATTTTATTTGAAAACATATTTTTCAGGTTTTGATATTCGAAATGTTTTGATCAAAAAGGATTAAAAATTTAATTACCCTCGTCCAATTCCAAAGAATTATCGGGTCTGCCCGCATCCAGGCGGCTGTTGGATTGCAACTGGCGATCCAACTGTTCTTTTTTAGTCCTGGCAATCTGAATCAATTCAGGGTCGCCCTTATACCTGTCCAAAAGCGCTTCAAGGATTGATTTAGCGCTTAGCAGATCGCCTTTTTCCGCATATATGTCCGACATCAAAATCACACTTTTCGCAATCCAGTAATCATAACCGGCACTTTCGCGGTTGGCGCGTTCGCAAATGCTGAGCGCTGTATTCAGATCGCGCTCCAGATAATAGATATAGGCAATATTGTATCGCGACTCGGCTGCCGACTCGTCGTTTACGTCTTTTATTACTTTATTAAAAGCCTCGCGTGCGGTATCAAAGTCTTTTTTGTCCATTGCTATTTTTCCGATGTACAAATTCGCAAGCGCTTTTTGACTTTTGGAGGCGTTCGGGTTGTTGGCCACTTTATTGGCGGATTGAAAAACAGCATTCGTGTTTCCCACCCGGTAAGCGCTGCGCATTGCGCCTAATTGCGCTTCAAAACGTTGTTGCTCATTCGAAGCATTTTGTTCCAAAAGCGAATAATAATTGTAAGCCTTCGTGAAATCCTGCTCGTGGTTGTACGCAATGAGCGCCGCTTTTTCGGTAGCGCCCTGATAATGTTTGCTCGGACCTTTGCTGATCACGTATTCAAAATCAGATAGCGCATTGCTGTACTGCTTCAGCACCATGTACGATTCTCCGCGGTGATATTGGGCTGTCAAGCGGCTTCTTCCATTTGGAAATTTGTTGATGTACGCTGTAAAACCCTGTACGGCTTTTTCATAATTACCGCCCTCGTACTGCG
>CALMIT010000742.1 GCA_937864255.1 uncultured Saprospiraceae bacterium | reverse complement strand
GGCTACGATGTCGCGCGGCGCGAGCGATTTGCGCGGGTCATATTTGTGCATAAATTCCTCACCGTTTGGGTCCTTCAAAATCGCACCGAAGCCGCGCACCGCTTCCGACACCAAAAAAGAAGGATTTTCACCCGCCGGATTGAAAAGTGCGGTGGGGTGGAATTGCACAAACTCCATGTTTTCGATGCGCCCTTTGGCGCGGTAAAGCATCGCCATACCGTCGCCGCTGGCGATAACCGGGTTGGTCGTATTTTTATAAACCTGTCCTGCGCCGCCGGTAGCTACCACGGTGATGCGGGCGAGCAAGGTTTCTATTTCGTTGGTCAGTTTGTTGAGCGCATAAGCGCCGTAGCACTCGATGCCGGGTGTCACGCGGGTCACGTTGAAGCCGAGGTGGTGTTGGGTAATCAAATCCACCGCAAAATAATGCTCTAAAATTTCAATATTGGGTAGGCGGTTTGCTTTTTCCACGATGGTGCGCTGTATCTCCCAGCCGGTCAGGTCTTTGTAATGCAGGATGCGGTTTTCGCTATGGCCGCCCTCGCGCCCGAGGTCGTAATCGCCGTCTTTTTCCTTATCAAACCGTGCCCCCCATTCGATGATTTCGCGCACGCGCTGCGGGCCTTCTTCCACCACAATTTTCACGGCATCCAGGTCGCAAAGTCCGTCGCCGGCGTCGAGCGTATCTTCAATGTGTTTTTTAAAATTGTCTTTTGACAAATCCCACACCGCCGCCACGCCGCCTTGCGCGTAGCGCGTATTACTTTCCATTTCCACGGTTTTGGTGACTACCGTGATTTTTAAATCGGGACGCTTTTCCGCTACATTGATCGCGAATGACAAGCCCGCCACGCCGGCGCCCAAAACAAGTATATCCGATTGAGGCATTTGAAGGACAGTTTTTTGAATGTAGAATAAGGAATAACGAAATGTAGAATGGCGAACCTTTTTTCGCAGCAGCGCAGAAAAATTAACTCATCAGCAAATCAGCATATTCTTTCTATGAACTACGATCTACCACCTAAGAACTTCTAAATGTTGAACAAATAATCAGGCTTCAATCATTATTAAATTTGAAAAAGAAACCATTTTTGCGCGTGCCAAAGGTAAAAATACTTGCTGCAAGAACAATCAGATGAAGCAAATGCTTAAAACTTGGTTGAAAAAACTTCCGGTGGACTGGACGCTCAACCAGCGTTACGACCGGCAGACCAGAGCGGTGATAAAAAAGGTTTGTAAAAATGACGCCAACACGGTGGACATAGGCTGCCACAAAGGCGAGGTACTGGATGAAATTTTGAAAAGTGCGCCTTCGGGGCAGCATTTCGGATTTGAACCTATCCCGCACTTTTTTGAAAAGCTGAAAAAAAACTATCCCGCAAACTGCCATTTTTACGATCTGGCTTTGTCCAACCAAAAGGGCGAAACGACTTTCAACTACGTCGTTTCCAATCCTTCGTACAGCGGTATCCAGCGCCGGCGCTACGACAAAAGCGGTGAGGTGGATCAGCAAATCCGGGTGAAGATGGACCTGCTCGACTCTGTTTTGCCGCCGGATTTGAAAATTGATTTTATAAAAATAGACGTGGAAGGCGCCGAATTTTTGGTGCTGCAAGGCGCGGAG
>CALMIT010000741.1 GCA_937864255.1 uncultured Saprospiraceae bacterium | reverse complement strand
CGGAAAAAGCAGACTCGCTTTTAAAAAAACATTTTGGCGAAACGCCCGACGCTTTGGCAAAAGAAGACAAAGCGCTTTTTTTTGAACTGCAAGGCGACATTTTTTTAAAAAAATATGATTACAAAAATGCGCTCGGAAGCTGGATCGAAGCGCTGAAAATTTACCGCTCGGCAGATATGCGCGGCAAAAGCGGCTGGATTTGTATAAAAATCGGCGACGTATTCGTGCGCCAGGAACAGTGGAAAGAAGCCGAGCAATATTTCATCGAAGCCCAAAAAGACGGGGAAGCGGAAAGCGAAACTTTGCTTCAGGCTGAAGCCGGTTTTGCGCTTGGCAAACTTTTTCTCCATCAAAAAATCATCGGAACGGCTACCGGTTTTTTTCAAAATGCAATTGATCTGACCGTTCAATCGGGTGATTTTAAAAAGATGGCAGAAATTGCCACTTATTTTGGCAAATCGCTGCGGGTGCTGGGCGACTACGAGGGCAGCGTTTTTTACCTGCGAAAGGCGCTGGATGCGCACCGCGCAACTGCCGGAGACGAAAATTATTTAGCCGGAATTTTTAATGAAATCGCGCTTTCGCTTCTGGCATCCGGCGACATTGAAGAAGCGATGATGTACAATCAGCAGGCTTTCCAACTTCGCAAAAAACTTGACGATCCGCTGCTGCTCGCAGAATCGCACAAAAATTTCGCAGCTATTTTTTCCAATTCCGGCGACGCTAAAAAAGCAAAATTGCACCTCGATCAGTCCAAAGCCCAATTGCAAAAACTCGAAATTACAGCCCAAAATCCCGATTTGTGGCTCGAATTGGCGACTCTGTACAAATCAATCGGCGAGACAGAAGCCGCCTATCAGGCGCAATCGGCATATATAAAAGCGCGGGATTATTTTTTCAATAATGAAAAAGCCACCGCCATTCTGGAACTAAACTCTCGCTACCAGTCAGAAAACAAAACCAAAGAGCAGCAAAACGAAATACAGGTTTTGAAACTGGAGCGCAGCAATGCCCGTCAAATCGGCTGGATATTGGCGCTTTTGCTGCTCGCAGCCAGCGTGATAACCGGCTCTTTGTTTTACATTTCCAAAACACAAAAGCGGGACAACCAACTGCTGCAAACAAAAAATGAACTAATCGAAAAGCAAAAAACAGATTTGCAGGAAAAAAATACGCGCCTCGACGTGCTGAATAAAAATTTGTTGAAAGAAATTCAGGAAAGGGAGGCGCTGGAGCGCTCGTCATTTGAACGCGATCGTTTTTTGGCAAGCATGTCGCATCGCATGGGTGTGCCGCTGAATTCAATTACCGGCTTAACTTACCTTTTGCAAAAAAATAATCCGCGCCCCGACCAGTGCGAGTCGTTAAAAAATTTGCAATTCGCCGCCAATCACCTGACCGTTTTTATCAACGACGTTTTGGATTATTCAAAAATTGAAGCGGGCAAGTTGACGCTGGAAGAACTGGAATTTCAGCCGCGCGACGTTTTCCGGGAAATTCGCGAACAATACGAATCGGAGGGCGAGAGCAAAGGACTGAAAATGCACTTTTTGTACGACCCGAAAATTCCAAAATTGCTGAAAGGCGACCCGGCGCGCCTCAATCAGATTTTGTCCAATTTATTAAACGTCGCCTTAAAAAACGCCGCAACGGGCAGCATTTCCACCTATTTTGAATTGCTTGAAGAACTCGGAGAAGACCCTATTTTAAAAATCGAAATCAATGCTTCGGGCAAACCGATTGATGATATAATTCTGAATTCCGTTTTTTCCAACACCGCTGATTTTCAATTTCTCGAACAACAAAATGAACAGACTTTTGCGCTCACCATTGCAAAAAGATTGACAGAACTGCAAAACGGAAAACTCGAAATCAGCAACCGGGAAGACAATATTTTCAAATGCTGGATTCCTTTTAAAATGGCAGATAAGAAACAATCAGAGGCGACGATATCTGAAAATTGGACAGCGCAGCTTGCGGGCAACAGGATACTCGTGGTGGAAGACAATAAAATCAATCAACTGGTCGTGTCAAAAATCTTGAGAGATTTGGGCGTGGAAGTAAGCACCGCCAACGACGGGCTTGAGGCGCTTGAGATTATTGGCACACATAGTTTCGACCTTATTTTGATGGATATACAAATGCCAAACATGGACGGTTACCGAGCCACGTCTGAAATCAGAAATCTGGCCGATCCGGTGAAAAAAAACACTCCCATCATTGCGCTGACAGCTTCCGCTTTTTTGAGTCATGAAGACAAAGCGAAATTATTTGGCATGAACGACCATGTGGGTAAACCTTTCAGCCCGAAAGAATTGATCGAAAAAATAGCACGCTGCCTGTCGGTACGCAAAAAATAAAGTACAAAAATTTCAGGCATTTTTTCATCAAATTTGCCGGAAACAGTCCTTTATGTTTCAACTTCTGGCGAATCCTTTCGGAAAATTCAAGCAATACACCATTCAGAATTTGACAGGCGAAAACGCCTTTACTTTTGTGCCTGAATTCGGCGCTACCTTGCTGAATTTAAACCTCGGTGGCGTGTCGGTTTTGGATGGTTTTCAAACTCCCGAAGAACTAGAAAACCTGAAATGGGCAAAATCCGGTTTTCTGTTTCCTTTCCCCAATCGCCTGCGCGATGGCCATTATGAGTGGCAAAATACGAGTTATCAGTTTCCGATAAATAATTTGCCGACCGGCAATGCTATCCACGGTTTTGGGCTGCGTGCGGCGTACGTGGTGGAAAATGTGCGTCTCAACGAAAAAGAAGCCGCGATAACGCTCGCCTATCATTACGACGGGCATCTGCCCCACTACCCTTTTCCTTTTCGTCTGAATCTGGAAATGAACATAAGCAGCGCGCAAACATTTGAGCTGAAAATGAGCGCTACGAACACTGGTTCCGGCCCGATACCTTTTGAAATGGGCTGGCATCCGTATTTTAAATTGCATGGAAGTCCGGAAAATTGGATGCTAAAAACGCCGGAATTAAAAAAAGTGGAAATTGACGAACGGATGTTGCCGACGGGTGAAAAAACCGGATTTGACTATTTTAAAAATGGCGCAAAAATTGGCGAGACAAAATTTGACACCGGTTTTTTAATAAATCAGCCCACCGACCAGGCGGAGTTTTTGATAAAAAATGAAAAGCATGAATTGTGCTTTTGGCAAAATTCCGCCACCGGAAAATTCAATTTTGTCCAAATCTTCATTCCGCCGATGCGCCAGTCCATCGCCATTGAGCCGATGACCTGCAACATTGATGCATTCAACAACAAAGACGGACTGAAAATACTGGCTCCGAATGAAAGTCTGGAGGCAACCTGCGGACTGGTTTTAAGTCAAAAAGCCTGAAAAATTTTATCCTTCAAAGTGGAAAGAAATCGTAAAAGTGCGCGAAAGAATTTTTTCCAAAACGGTAGATTGCTCCAATGCGCCGTCGTAAATAAGCACGTTGCCCAGCCCCTGCGAGACTTTAAACTCCGGTGAAAAAATAAAATAAGGCATAAAAAACTGGATACCCGCGCCATATTCAATCGAAAAATCAGTCGGCGATACTTTCACGAGTTCGGAAGCCTGGCGCGAGCGGGAATCGCTCGCCACGTCGAAAGCATATTTTACGCCCGCAATCACGAACACTCTTTTGTCTTTGTAAGGCGCAGATTTGTAACGAACATGGAAGGGAAATTCAACAAAGACGGACTCGATCCGGCGACTGTAAGGCAGCCTTGAATCTTCGGGCGAGGAGTATTGAATGTTTCTTTCGGCAAATGACAAAGTGGGCAAAAAT
The DNA here is from genome assembly GCA_937864255.1 of uncultured Saprospiraceae bacterium. Lineage (GTDB taxonomy): Bacteria > Bacteroidota > Bacteroidia > Chitinophagales > Saprospiraceae > JAGQWW01. Next base: position 4,128 of record CALMIT010000741.1, on the reverse strand, counting down.
CTGAAATCAAAGTAATCTCCGACTTTGAGATTACTCACAATACCGAGATTAAAACCGGGGCCGGTTATAGACTCGGCGCGGCGGATGCTGTCATTTAAAATGAAATTTTTGGAATAAAAAACCTTGTAATCCGAAACGTTGTAAGCCAGCGTGATTCCAAAAAAATAGGGTTTTTGCTCAAAGCCAAGATAATTGTAATTGCCTGACGCGCGCTGGGCGAATGCGCCGGCCACTGCGAAGAAAAGAGCAACTACGAAGGTGATTTTTTTGCCTGATAGATCGAACATATTCCTATGGTTAGCTTTTGTGAGTGAGGTTGAGAATATCCGGTTTTGATTAAAATTGCTTCAAAATTTTTTCCGTCAGGAAAAGCCTGAACAGATTCATACAAATAACTGTAAGCTTTGGAATCGTTGGAGGTAATTCTGCCAATGAAGGGGAGTATGTTTTTAAAATAAAAGTCGTACAACTGTTTGAAGGGTGGTAAAGTCGGTTTTGAAAATTCAAGTACGACCAATTGACCGTTTGGTTTCAAGACTCTTTTCATTTCAGACAAACCCCGTTCCAAATTTTCAAAATTACGTACGCCGAAAGCAACGGTCACTGCATCAAACGTATTGTCATCAAAAGGAAGATTTTCAGAATCGCCGTATTTCAGTTCTATTATTTTATCCAGATTTTTTGCTTTTACTTTCTTGTTGCCGATTTCCAGCATCTCGCGCGCGATGTCCACGCCCACTATTTTTTGCGGACTGAGTTGCTTTGCCATTTCGAGCGCCACATCGCCTGTGCCGGTCGCAACATCCAAAATAACCTGCGGATTTTCTTTTTTTAAAAGTGAAATTGCCTTTTTTCGCCAGTAAATATCCACGCCGAGACTCAGTACCCGGTTCAGCAAATCATAATGAGGAGCAATGGTGTCAAACATTTTTCCCACCTGCTCTTTTTTACTCCCGCCCGCTTCGTATGGTTTTACCGTTTTTTCCATTTTATATTTTTTAAAAATCGCGCCTGTCGCTAAAATTTCGCCGGAAAAGCTTCCCGCATCATTTCATAAATTATTTCGAAAATATCTTCCGGATTCGGTTTTGAAAAATAATCGCCATCAGAGCCGTAAGGCGGCCGGTGCTCGGCAGCCGTGATGGTTTTTGGCTCGGAATCAAGAAAACGATAACCGCCCTGGTCTTCCAAAACTTTTTTCATCATAAAAGCCGTGGCGCCGCCCGGCACATCTTCATCCAGAAAAACGATGCGGTTGGTTTTTTTCAAAGACTCTGCAATCTGGTGTTCCAGATCGAAAGGCAAAAGTGTCTGCACGTCTATCAACTCCACCGAAATGCCGTGCGCTTCAAGCAACTGGCAAGCCTCCGCCGCCACGCGCACGCAAGAACCATAAGTGACCAGCGTCACATCACTACCCGCCCTCAAAACTTCCGGCACGCCCAAAGGCACGGTGTAGTCGCCGATATTATCGGGCAATTTTTCTTTCAGACGGTAGCCGTTCAGGCACTCGATCAGCAAAGCCGGGTCGTCGCTTTGTAAAAGCGTGTTGTACATACCGGCAGCCTGTACAAAATTGCGTGGCACACAAACCCACATTCCCCGCAGAGAATTGATGATCATGCCCAACGGCGATCCGGCATGCCAGATACCTTCGAGGCGGTGACCGCGCGTACGCACAATGGCGGGCGCCTGCTGCTGTCCGTTGCTACGCCAGCGCAGCGTTGACAAATCGTCGTTGAGCGGCTCAAGACCGAAAATCAGATAGTCCAGATATTGTATTTCGCCTATCGGACGCAGCCCACGCATCGCCATGCCAATAGCTTGTCCCATAATCGTCCACTCCCGGATGCCGGTGTCAAAAATTCGCTCTTCGCCATATTTTGCCTGCATACCCGCAAAAGCCTGGTTGACGCCGCCAATGAAGCCCACGTCCTCGCCGAAAGCGATGAAATTCGGGTAGCGCTCAAAGGCTTTGTCAAAAAAAGCATTCAGCACCTCAAACCCGTTTTTCGTTTCCGAATTTTGCGAATATTCCGGCGCTATTGCCGGAATTTTTAATGCGGATTTTGAAGAGTTACTGTACAAATGCGTGTGGTACCGCGCATTAGCTTTTTGGTGTACGTCAATGAGCCAGCCTTCAAGTTCGCCGGTCTGATTTGAATGATTTTTTCTGAGCTCAAAGTGCATCCTGCGTGCGATTTGCGCCACTTCAGAAAGGTGCGGATTCAAAAGGTTTTTTAATTCTGCACTCAGATGGGCAACTTTTTCATTGTCGGGCAAAGCCGCGGAAATATTTTTAAAAATAAGATCCAGTTGGTCGCTCGCCGTTTTAATCGGGGCGTTGTAAGCAGCCCAGGCGTTGCTCTTCGCCTGCCGGGCGGTTTGTTTGGCGTTTTCCTGAATTTCCTCCAATTGCTCCGAAGTAGCGATGCCGGAATTTACAATCCAGTCCGCCATCACTTTTATACAATCGTGCTCCGTTTCCCATTGCAGGCGCTCTTTCGATTTATAACGCTCGTGCGAGCCGGAGGTAGAGTGCCCCTGCGGTTGCGTCACTTCTTTGACGTGTATCAGGCAGGGAATATGCGTTCTTCGGGTTTTTTCCACCGCTTTTTCATACAAATCGCACAAGCCCGGATAATCCCAGGCAAAGGCCTCCAGGATGTCCATTCCGTTGCCGTCTTCATTGATCCGAAAACCTTCGAGCGCCTCCGAGATGTTGCCTTTCGTGGTTTGATACCTCGTAGGTACGGAAATGCCGTAGCCGTCGTCCCACACAGATACCACCATCGGTACTTTTAAAACAGCGGCAGCATTCATGGCTTCCCAAAAAACGCCCTCGGAGGTGCTGGCGTCGCCGATGGTACAAAAAACCACCTCGTTGCCATTTTGTGAATGGGCGGTGGAATCGGAGAGTTCGTTGATTTCGCGGTATTTTTTGGAAGCAAGCGCAAGTCCGAGCGCACGCGCCATTTGTCCGCCCGTGCTGCTGATGTCCGAACTCACGTTGTACATTTCTTTGAGGTTGAGCCAATTGCCATTTTGATCAACCATCGGCGTCGCAAAATGGCAATTCATCTGCCGTCCGCCCGAAAAAGGATCGTTTTCGGCATCCGCATATAATTGCGCAAAAAATGCTTCAAGGCTGGACAATCCGAGGGCAAAATGAAAGGTCTGATCCCTGTAATAGCCGGAGCGCCAGTCGCCCTTTTTAAAAGCGCGTGCCATAGCTACCTGCGGCACTTCCTTGCCGTCGCCCACGATGCCGAACTTCGCTTTTCCTGTCAACACTTCCTTCCGCGCAATCAAACTCGCCTCGCGGCTTTCACAGCATATTTTAAAATCTTTCAGCACTTCATCCACAAAATTCTGATCCGGATTATTCTGCTTTTTTTTATTTGCCTTCAATTCAGACGTACCTGCCATTATTCAGATTTTGAAATTTGAGATTGCAAGATTAATCTTGATGTGGTTTGAAATTTTCAAATCGCCGGTTTTTTATAAATGAAAAATTTCGAATCCGGTTTGAAAATTTCAGCGTGCAAAGCTAAAAAATCTAAGGTGCTAATTTTAAACGGAAAGGTCAAAAAGCCGGAAAAGGGGAAAATTTACAGCCATCCGAAAACAAAAAAGGATTCGAAAGTATAGTCTTTCGAATCCTTTTCAGACAGATATTTCTGCTTTTATTGAAAACCCAAATCTTTGGTATATCGCCCAAAAATCAACGAATCACGCGCCTCCGTTGCCAGACCTACGCCCGATTGGCTCACACGGCTGGAAGAAGTAAAAATACCCACGCCGCCGTCCACATTGGAGTAAACAGGGGCGTCCTGGGCGCTCGTCACACTACTGGAGCCTGCCAAAGTCAGGTTGACAAAATCGTAAATCTCTCTGCCGCCGCCGATGACCGTGAAAGTAAGCCCCCGAAATGCGCGCTTCGCCCCCGGAATAACCGGAATCGAACTGCCAACAAACTGATAAAACGGGTCGGACTCAATGGAAGCATCCACGAAAGAAGAACCCTCGGGGCGCGGATAATTGACGAAAGGTTTCCAGGTGATGGTTTTATTTGTGATGCCAGGCATGTCCGGCAGCGTTTCGTCGTAAGCCATGCTAATTTCAATA
>CALMIT010000740.1 GCA_937864255.1 uncultured Saprospiraceae bacterium | reverse complement strand
CTGCACCAGTTCCACTTTCCTGTTTTCAAAAAGCACTTCTTTGCTTGCGGCAGTGAGTTTGGGATGATAATGTTCGTCGAGCGCAATTTCCAAAAATCCCTGCTGCACGAGTTGTTCAATGTAGTTGCGCCATTCTTCAAAAGAGTGATCGGCTCCCGCGCCGTAAGTTTTAATTTGGTGAAAATTTTTATCAATCACCTCCCGCCGGCGCGAGCCGCGCAGCACGTCAATGAGTAAAGTTATGTTGACGCTTTCATTTAATCGCGCCACCGCCGACAGCGCTTTTTGAGCGATGACCGTGCCGTTAATGCTTTTCGGCGGCGTCCGGCAGATGTCGCAATTACCGCAGTTTTCCGAAAGAAATTCGCCGAAATAGCTGAGCAAAATTTTGCGCCGGCAAACCGGCGAAGTGGCATATTGTTCCAGCCTTTGCAGTTTGCTGATCATTAATTCCTGCACAGCCGGCTCTTGCTCGGCTATCAGTTTTTTTTGAAAAAGTACGTCGCTAACCGTGTAAAAAAGCAAGGTGTCGGCAGGCGCGCCGTCGCGCCCCGCCCGCCCGATTTCCTGGTAAAAACTTTCGATATTTTTCGGAAGATTGTAATGAATGACCCAGCGGACGTTGGATTTGTCAATGCCCATTCCAAAAGCGACGGTCGCGCAAATGACGGGCGTCTGGTCATTGATAAAATTTTCCTGCACCCGGTTGCGATCCACGTCGGTCATACCCGCGTGGTAAAACGAAGCGGGGATACCCGCCCTGTTCAGTTTTTCGGAGATGGTTTCTGTATTTTTTCGGCTGGAACAATAAATAATGCCCGACTGTCCGCGGCGCTGGTGGATAAAATTCAACATTTGTTCCCAGCGCTTCCGGGCGGGACGCACTTCCAGTTGCAAATTCGGCCGGTCAAATGAAGCGAGGAATAATTTCGGCTCCTGCAAACCGAGTTGTTCTGCGATGTCTTTGCGGGTCACTTTATCGGCCGTCGCCGTGAGCGCCACGAGCGGAATATCCGGAAAGTGGGCTTTTAAAAAACGTAACTGGCGGTATTCCGGACGGAAATCGTGCCCCCAGGAACTGATACAATGCGCCTCGTCAATGGCAAAAAGATTGATTTTTCCACTTTTTAAAAAAGGCTGAAAATCGGCAGAACAGAGCTTTTCGGGCGACACGTACAACAATTGCAATTGCCCTTTTAAAAATTCGCTTTCGGTTTTGCGCTGCTCGGCAGCCGAGATGCTGCTGTTTAAAAACGCGGCATGGACGCCGGAAGCTTTCAGCCCTTCCACCTGGTCTTTCATGAGCGCGATCAGCGGCGAGCAAACTATCGCCGTGCCTTCCAGCGTCACGGCCGGTATTTGAAAACAAACCGACTTACCGCCGCCCGTCGGCATGATGACCACCGAGTCTTTTTTGTCATAAATATTTTGAATGACTTCGGCTTGCAGCGGGCGGAAATGGTGATAACCAAAATATTTTTTGAGCGCTTCGAGCGCTTGTTGCTGATTCATGCGGAACGTGTTTTCGTAGCTGTTTTTAAAAATGGAAAGGTAGAAAATTTTTAAAAAGAAGAGAAAAACGGCTGAGCAGGCTTAAAATAAAAAAATCGCAACTATTTGAAAAACAGGCTTGAATGTTATTTTTGCAGCCTGTTAATTTTGATTTTCAAAACATGTCAGCAAACAGCAGCAAACTTCAAACGGAAAATCCGGGTACGGCCATTCGCCTGCCCTTCCCGCTTCCGGTCATTCAGATGAAAGACGGCAAAAAAAAGTGCTGTAAAAAGTACAAAAAAGGAAAGGCCTGCAAAAAATGCCCGAAACACTGACGTGCTGAATTTTCCCCTGGAATCTCTTCATCTGAAATCTGGCATCTCCCTCAAAACGGAATCTTCTCCACCAGTTTTTTCGGATTCAATTCATTGATATTCAATAGAAAAGTGACTTTTTGAAAATAGCCTTTTCGCGACTGGTACGCCGCGCCTTCGCGGATGTCCTTGCTTTCCAAAATCGGAAAATACAACTCAAAAACATCCCTGGCTATCACCAGCGCGATGCCGCCGCTGTAAGTAAACGCGGCTTTACTTTCAAAGGGTTTGTCATAAATCGCGACGTCAAAATACGGCTCCACAGGCAGTGGATTCGGAATGCCGGAGCGGATACCGAAGCCGAGCATCCAGGTATTGCTGCTGCCGACGTTGGAGAGCGTTTTCAGGTTGGCGTCGCGTTGAAAAATTTGCTGCGATAAGACTCCTTCGCGCCCATTGCGCCCGAGTAAGAGTTCGTCAAAAAGATAGTCTTTTTGCGCCTGGTTGCTGCCGGTGCTGCCGCTGATCAGAAAATCCACCCGCGCCTCCGGCTTTTGGTAATCCATCCAGCCCGCAAAAGCGTGCAGGTAAAGCGCTTTGCCTTTTTGGCGGTAAGTTACTTTTTGCCAGTGATGGGCAAAAAATTTGGAAAAACCTTCGCCCGTCTGCGCCGTCAGATTGAAAGTGAAAGGCGCCAGCACCTGCCGGTTTTTGATTTCGTACACTGCCTCGTGGATGTTATAATCGCGTTTTACATAGTCGAAATCTCCCTGAGCGGCGTCAATCCCGACCACATTTTTTTGAAAAATGAACACGCTGCGCAGCTGCAATTGCTGCGAAACCGGGCTGAGAGGACTGCTTTTTTGAAAATCAAAAGTGAGCTTGGGAGCGATTTTCAGGTAGCGGCTTTCCGCGTCGTAAACAGGATGGTTGGCGTAGCTAAATCTTTTCACATCCGCCTCAAAAGCCAGTCGGTGGAAAATTTTGCTGTCGGGAAATATTTGATAGCCCGCGTGCGCCAGTCCTGACAACTCATTTCTACGAAAAACAAACAGCGGCACGAGTGCATATTCAAAATTGCGGGCGGGGAAGGGAAAAGAATAAAGCGCCAATCCCAGCATTTTTTTATCGTATTCATTCCAGCCGACAGCGGGCAGCCAGTTGATGCGGCTGCGTTCGGGGTTTTCTATACCTCCCAGCAATTTGAGTTGCAACGGCTCCCATTTTGGAAAAATACCGGCGGTTTTGATCTGGTCGTTTTTGCGATGCAAATCAAAAGTATAATGCCCCTCATCCAACTGTATTTTATCAAAATCTGCATTTTTAAAAGTAATCACCCGGCTGCCCTCAAAACCTTCAATCCATTGATTTTCAACAAGTTTTTCTTTTGAAAAAGCGGCGATGGAAAGCGGCGTTTGGGTGCTTCCCCGGTTTTTTATTTTTACAAAAAGTGAATCGTTTTTGTGCCTGAGCGATTCAATCGCATAGTCCGTTTTTTTATTCGAACCGATCAAATCGTCGAAAAGCCAGCCGAGATTTTTGCCACTTTCTTTTTCCAAAACGGCTCTCAAATCGCCCGGCTGCGGATGCCGGAAAGCCCATTTTTCAAAATATATTTTCATGCACCTGTCAAACAAATCCGCACCCAGGTATTTTTCCAAAAGCAAAAAAGCGCGCCCCGTTTTTGAGTACACGTCCAACGCGTAATTGATTTGGGTAAATGCGTCGGAAGTACTGGCAGGAGCCTGGTCTTCCTTGCGCCGCGCCTGAAAAAGGTAGCCCCACTCCTCGATGGAAATCTTCGAGCCACGCTGAAAAAACCGCGGCACGGAGTATTCCGCGTCATTTTGATAAAATTGCCGCATGTAGCGGTTTTCATAATAACTGTTGACGCCTTCGTCCATCCAGGCGTGGTCGCGCTCATTGGAAGCCAGCACGCTGTAAAACCAGTTGTGCCCGACTTCGTGCGTGATCACGCGGTCAAGCGCTTTGCCATTTCCTGACTTTCCTATCACCGTTATCATCGGGTATTCCATACCCGCACCGGCGCTGAGCGTACTTTGGATAGCAGTAGCCTGCGGGTAAGGATACTCACCCACGTGCTCCGAGTAAAACTTCAGAGCGCGGCCGATGTATTCGGGGGCTTTCGCCCAAAGTTCCGCTTCGGTGTTGGTGAAAAAGGCGTAAGCGTCCACCTTTTTGCCAACGGGCAGCGACACTTCATTTTTTAAAATATGAAATCTTTTGTCTGCAAACCAGGCGAAGTCATGTACATTCTCCGCCGTAAAACGGACGGTTTTAAAATCCGGCGCGGAGGCGGGAAATTCGTTCGATGTTTCAAATCCGCTTTCCAATAATTTTCGCGTAGCAGCTTCCTTTTCGGCGCGAAAATTTAGCTCGGATTCGGTTTGCAAAACGCCGGTGGCTGCCACGAGGTAATTGGAAGGCAGCGCGATGCGCACGTCGAAATTGCCGAATTCGCTGTAAAATTCTCCCAGATCGAGGTAAGGCATCGGATGCCAGCCCGACGCATCCAGCACGGCGGGTTTTGGGTACCACTGCGAAAGTTGGTAAGATTGTCCCACGTGACCCGGCCGCGAAAAAGAACTCGGAATTTTTTCCGTAAAGGGAATTTTAAAAATGATTTTTTCGCCGGTTTTTAAAGGTTTTGGGAGGCGGACGACGGCTATGTCGGGATTTTTTGGGTCAAAATTCCAATCCAGTTTTTTTCCTTCGGATTCAAATTCGAGCGACTCGTAACCGCCCAAATCTTTCTTTTCGGCAAAGTAAAATTCTGTGTTGCCGTTGCGCAGTTGCTGACGGGCAAAGGCACTTTGTTTGGATTGAAAAGCATTTATCCAGAGGTGAAACCAGATTGAGTCCAGCGGCTGCGGCGCATTGTTTTGATATTCGACGGTTGCAGTGCCGGAAAGCAGGTGTCGTTCATCGTCCAGCCGCACTTCGATGTCGTAATTGACTGCCTGTTGGAAATAATTTTTTTGAGCAAAAAGGGGCGCGTGGCACAGGAAAAAAAGCGGGAAAAAAAAGTGCAGGGGTTTCATAAAAGTCAAAATTTACACATCTCCGGAAAGCTCCTCGATTCTTTTTTTGAACAGAAACTGCGGGGTGTCGGCGTAAGTTTTCCGGTAAGCTCCCAAAGCCTGTTTTTTGTAAAATTCATTTTCGGGAAAATGCGCGGCGAGGTTGTAATAAACAGTTGCCTGCTGAAAAAGCGTCAAGTTTTGCTTCAGCAAATTTTCAAGAATTTCTTTCACGCTTTCTTTTTCACCATGAGCGCCGGCCACTTTCGCCAGCATAATTTTTGCCTGAAAAAGCAAGTCGGGGTTGCCGAGTTCGTCGGCGATCAACAGCGCCTCAGAAAGCAATTCGCGGGCAGCAGCCTGATCTTTGAGTTCGAGAAAAGTAGCCGCCTGTTCCGTGAGGCTTTTACCCAGCACCAGTTTATTATTGATTGCCCGAGTCACTTCTATGGCTTCCTGATAGCTGGCGAGCGCCTTTTCATACTTTTTTTGCAAAAAATAAACATCGCCCAGGTTGTTGACTGCTTTGGCGATCCCTTTTTTGTAACCAATGTCGCGACAGATTTCGAGCGATTTTTTCAAATGAAATTTTGCCTCTGAAAACTCACCTTTTATTGCCAGCAATTCGCCTATCAATCCGTGTGCGATGGCGATACCCTGCCGGTCGCCGAGATC
>CALMIT010000739.1 GCA_937864255.1 uncultured Saprospiraceae bacterium | reverse complement strand
TCAATCTCAGTTTTGAGTTCCGGCCATTCCGAGCGATCGAACCACCAGGGCAAAACGCCGGTTTTTAAAAAACAGATGTAAACTTCAGATTTGTCTTCGCGGATTTTAGCGCTTTCCAAATCACTCTTATGAGTGCCGCTCGCAGGCGATGTTATATTTTCCGTCCGCAGGTTTTGGGCAAATTCCTGAATTTGAACTTGAAAACTTTTCAGAATCTGATCGCCCAAATCGCTCTCTATGTGCATCCCGGAAAGCTTAATTTCAGCCAGATTCAAAACCGGCAACCTGAGTTTGAGCCTTTCTTTTTTTTCATATTGCTCCAGCCAGATTTCAATTTTTGGAAACACTTCATGATTCAAAATGCCCAGTATTTTTTCCTGCAAAGGAAAACCTTTCGCGCCTGGCGGCGCGTGTATCTCTACATTGACCCGTTCAATGAGAATTCTGCTCATATCGCTCAACTAAACAATTTTTTAATGGCGCTTACAAAACTGAGGAAAGTACGGTCTTTCGTTTTGGGCTCGTAGTTCTTGAGAAACTCAGCGTATTTCAAATCTTTCACTTCCTCCGGTGCGGTTTCTATCAAAAATTTCAGACTTGCCATATAAAACTCCATCGCCTCTTTCAAGCCCGTGCTGTTGCTCAAATCTTTTTGACAAGCCAATACCGTCAAAAACATACGCAACAAAAGTACCTGCGTCGCCCGCATGATCTTGATAAAATTGGAATTCGGGCTGTTTTCAAGCAGTTTTTGCATATCGGTGGTCAAAGATTGCCAGCTTTGCAAAAATGTATCGTTTTGCTTTCCGTTGAAATAATTTTCATTGTCGTTCAAAACCTGGTCGTAAAAAAGCAATACTTTTTTCATCAACTGACCAAGCGTACCTGTCACACGCGTAGTTTGCATCTGTGCGATGGTTTCCATATCGCTTTTTAATTGGATAATGCCGGCATCCACGCACTCCCTACCGGTGGGCGAAGGCGCGGGAACGCTGATGTCCAGTTCTAAAATCTGGTCGACAGATTCCACGCAGCGACCATTGGAAACCGTCAATTTTACAGTCAAGGCGCTAAGTTGTTTTTCTCTGAGTTGATCGAGTGCGTAGCTTATCGCCGGCGGGTTTGCCTCACCGCTGGTTTGTCCGTCTCCAAATTCCCAGAAATAGGTAAAGCTGTCGCCCGTCCGGCTCTCCGTTTTGTTCACAAACTGAACAGTAGCGGTTTTGCGCTCCGGATCATATTCCGGCGCATTGAAACCAAAGGCAGGTTTTGGTTTGCGGAGCACAATGATGCTGCAATCCGTCAGTTGGTCGTCCACCGTAAATTTTATCGTCCGACCAAAAAATTCGGCAGCCAGTTTGGACGGATTGAAAAAGCTGATTCCCTCTTCGTTTGTTTCGACAATTGCTTCGCCGCCGATGTCGGCTTTTATATTTCCATTGGCCGGGCTTGCTTCAAAACGCAACGGGCGGGTATTTTCATCCAGACAGACATACGCGGCAGGGAGGCGCAGGCTCACTTTTTCTTTCGGCAAAATGTACGCCACTGGCGGGCAATCCGAGCAACAGAGATAAGGCAGACAAAAATCTGCCACCACGGTAAATTCGGAAGCATTGTCAAGCCGCACCGCAATTACCTGTGATTTCGGCGATTCTTTATACACGAGTACAAAAGTGCCGCCTTTCGGTACGCCCGCGAGGTGTTCAAGTCCGGGATGTTTTTCGGTATATTTTTCGAAAGAAGTCAGGTCCAGAATTTCCTGTTTGCGTTTTTCGATTTCGTCCATGATGACTTCAATGCCCTCGGCAGCGCAGCAATTTGCCAAAATTTGGTCGAGCAAAAATAGGTAGCGCTCTTCGTAGCCTTTTTTATTGTAAGTCGTTTTGGAAAAAATTTCCACTAAAGTGGTTTTCGATTTTTCAGCTGTGCGGCACATTTTTTCTACAAAATCGCGGTATTTGTTGCTGCTGGTTTTATCCGCTACTTTGATGGAATCCGGTATGAATTTGGTTGCCTGCCCCGCATACAGCATAAGTTCCGCGGGCACTTCCAAAGCGACTTTTACATCATCAAGCTGCCACTCCGGATTTTCTTTGATTGTTTCAATTTTTGCATCTGTCTCCGCCTTCCAATCGAAAAAAGATCCTTCGGGGTTTTTATCCAAAATATCAAAAATGTATGCGCCGGCAGTATTACTCTCGATCACGAGGTTGTCCGGCACTGAAGTATTGACCTGGTAAAGATTATTTAGCCCGACGATTTTATTGCCTGTTTTTGCACCCGTTACTTGTATCGCAGCTTTGGTAGGTGTGACCACTGCCCTGACGCTTCGCATAGCCGCCAATTTATCGGCATAAGCGATGTGTATGCCGGGTTTATCGGTTTGAAAGCCTGAGAAAAACTTTGCGATATTGGAAAAAAGGCACTCCTGCTCAGTGCGCCAGGAGAGCAGCATCGTTTCCAAATCTTCAAAAACGCAGGCATATTTGTCGGTATCAATTTCGGAGGCATTGGTGCCGATGCGCAGGGACAAAATATCAATTGCCAATCCATTCCGGCTTTTTATTTCAATCAACTCTTTCAATACAGCCGCATATTCGCGCCCCTGATGACCTTCCACCCGGAAAAAATTATGTTTGTCCAAACCATATTTCAAGGCATTGACAGTAGCGTCGTCGCCGGGCAATGCGTACTGATCTGCGTTGTACGAAAGTGTTCTCCTGCCTTGTCCCCTTCTTCCTTTTTCAAAATCCCAATTGTCGAGCAGTTCATTGGAAAAATTGTAATAAAAAGGAAGCGCGCGCGCTCCGAGGCGAACGTCGCCGGTGTGGCTGGGCGTGACTTTAATGCCTTTGTCCGGCGGATTTGAAAAATTGCGCACTAATTCCGTCAGGCGGATAAAAAGAGCCCGTAGTTTTTTGACCTGCAAATTGTCGCCGACAGTGGCGGGCGAAGGATACCACCCGTGGCGGTAAGTAGAAAAACTGCCGCTGCCGCCAAAAGCGCCCAATAAAAGATGCTTCGGAAAAGCCAAATAAGACGGACAGCACTGAACGCGCAGCTCGAAAAGCATTTCTTTCAGTTCGTTGTAAGCTTCCGCCAAATCTTTCAAAAAATCATATCGGTATTGAATCCGCGCAGGCGACAAATTGCTTTCATTAAAAATACCGGTAAGCGTATTGAGAATCGCGGGTTTTGAGACCGCGTTGGCCGGATCGAGTAATGCGCCAAAATCGCCAAACAAGCTTTGAAGTGCATTGCGCAGCAGCGGCGCAGAAGCCAGTATTATTTTTTTATAAGCCTCGGATAAAGCGTCATAGTTTTTAGTCAGGGAAGCATTCAAAACCAGCCTTGGAACGGACATGTCGGGCAGCAACACCAGCGCATCCGACGCGCCAAGGTCGTTTTTAAAAATAGAATCGCCCAGGCTGACAAATGCTTCAATGTCCGCTTTTTTAGCCAGTAAAAGTTTGTGCCTCGACACCTGCAAAACACCCTGGCTGTCGCAATCGGCAGCGGTGCAGAGGTCCGTATCTTTCGGATAATTTTCGAGGTATAAAATAGCTGCCAGATCATTAAAAGGAACTTCTGCGGGGAGATCTGCCAGCGGTTTTAAATCACTTTGCCCTTCCGACATTTTTTCAGTGAAAAGTTCCCAAAGCTGGATTTGCTCTTCCGCATTTTTCCAAAATGGCGGATAATGTGCCGCCTGGTCGTCATAAGTTTTATAATTTTTAAAAACCAAATCCGTGGCAGATTCTTCACTTTCGCCGGCTTTCAAAAAGCCTGCATGGTGCAACAAATCGCCGTCCGTCGTCACCCCGCAACCGTGCGATAAATGTACCTCCGCCCCGGACTGTTTTATTTGCAAGCCGCAGACAATCCCTACCCCAATCAGGCGCGTACGGGTAAGCCGCTGCTGATCCTCAAAAAAATCCACGATTTCGTTGAGTTGTTTCGCCGTAAGCACTTGATTATCAACGAATGAGCGGTATTGCCCTGTGATTTCTTCCAGTTTGAAAAAGGTACTCATGATTCATTGTTTTTTAGGAGGTTGCCCAAATTAGTTTTGCCCAAAACCAGGAAATTATCGTCTTCAGCCGTGCCTTCGTCTTCGCAATCGTGAAGAACACCGGAGGGATACACGGTCGTAAGGCGGCTGAGTTTTTCTATAAATGCATTCAAAACAGGCGCAGGCGCCTGCTGATCCGGATCGGAAAATCTGGCTTCCAACCAGGCTTTGTATAATGATTCAAACGCGCCCATTTCTTCCCTGCTTATCCAGCAAATGCGCGGCAGTATGTGCGCGGGCGTTTCAGAACGGATAATTTTTTCAAAAAAAATGCGAAAATCCAGGTTGGAAAAACGCTGTGTCCAGCCCGGAAGTACCACCGAAATCCGGTAGGAATAAGGATCTTTAGGCGGACAAAATTTGCCGTCAGGCTCCATACAAAGTGGCAGGAAAAGTTCGGGAGGAGCGTTTTCAGCATCGGGGCGGAGCAGAATATGTTCGATAACAAACATACCTTCGGAGGTAAGTTTTTTTCCACTCAAAAAATCAATTACCTGCTGAATCGCCGCATCAACTTCTGCTTCAGTGTCAAAAAATTCGATACGGCGGCCGACAACTTCCCCGCCCGAATCAATAATATTAAAATACCACTGGGTATCGTCCTCCGTTTTCTCTTTTTGAAAATGGGCGGGCTGCTGCGCGAGAGCCACCGCCAATTCTGCTTCAGCGTAAAGCGCATCCAAATCAAGATAATGTGTGCTACTGCTGAGTAAAATTTTGCCGCTGTCGTGTCGCACGCGCCAGCGAAATTCATCCACTGAATCGACATCATTTTCCTGGTAAAATTCAATGGCGACACCCGACAAGTCGCGCCTTTTCAAATCATAAAAACCGCCAAGCCGCGAGAGCCGCCGCTCCATACCGCTGATATTGTCGCTATCCCAAATGCCGGCGGAAGGGTGATAATAATCCAAACCCAAAGCGCGCCCGGCGCTGATTGCCGGATAATCTTTCCAAAAATCCGCCTTTTGGCGCAGCAACAGATTTTCCAGTTGCTGACCAAATAATTCGTACATAGTGAGTACGTACAGGTTAAAATCTTCGGCAAAACGGGCGAGCAGATGATTCAATAACTTGTGTCGCCGCAGTCCAAAATCGTCGTGGACGCTCATGAGATTCTGCACATTTTCGGACCAGTTGGTCTCGTCTTTCACGATTGAATTCGCATTTTTCAAACCGGCGACAGCCTGCGCAAAATAAGTATGCGCCAAGGTTTCGTCGGAGGAAAGAAGCCGCCCGACATTTTCAAGCTGCGCAAAGTAGTTTGCCAAAACCTGATCGAAAAAAAGCAAATAAGCTTTGAGTTGATTTGCCTGCACGCGGCGTAACGGCGTTGCCTGCCCGGGCAGTCCGTTTGAATTGACTCCGTACGTATCCGGCAAGTCATTTTGAATCGTAGAAAATGCGCTTATTTTGAAATACTGCCCCGAAGGCATCGGCAGGGCTTCCACGATTTTTGCTTTGCGGGATTGAATTCTTTCTTCGTGCAAAAATCCGAGTTTTTCAGCCACCAGATTTTTATCAACATTGATAGGCAAAACATCCTTAAAAAACTTGAAAACAGATTTTTCGCAGAGTACGGGTTGCTTGCCGTTTTCGATACACACTTTCCAGCCGTCGCCGGTTACTGCGTCGCTGCCGCAGGGACCTACCGTAATGTCACGGATTAATTTGACGCCGGGGATTTTCATAATTTCTTTCACCAGGTCGGATGTCCTCACATCGGTGCGCAGATTAGTCGCATCCAATTCTTCATCAATAGTAAAACCATGAAGCAGCGTGTTTTTGATAATTTGCTGTTTTATCAATTCCAAATTAGTCGCAGAATCGGTCAAAATGCCCGGATCGTCAAGCAATTCCTCGAGTGAAGTAACCTCGCCGTCAAGTAACTCCTCCCAACGCTGAACGCCCAAGAGTGTAAGCAACAGCGCCTCTTTTTCAAAAACCGGCCTCCCAAAAACCGGCCCGTTGAAAATTGTATCCGGCGGGATATTTTTTTCCAAAAGTTCTGGCAAACTATAAAACCTGACGGGCGGGGAAAAGTAATTTTCGATGGCAAAACGGATATCAGCCTCCACTTTTTCGGCGCGCGCGTCGGGCTCCAATTCTATTTCCACGCAAACTTTCACGGGCTGTTGCGAAACTTCGCTCACGCTGACCAGGTCTTCACACAAATTTCTATTGCGGTGGTAGGTTTCTTTCACGGCCTGCAAAACAGCAGGCTTGTCTTCGACGGTTTCGTCTATTTCGACCAGAATTTCATACAGTCCGTTTAAATCAAATTGGTCCACCTGACTATGATCTACCGGCCAGGCTTCGTAGCTGAGCTTCGCGGGCTGGCTTTTGTAATCTACAAAAATGGTGGATTCATTTTTTTTCAACCAGGCATTATTTACTCCGTCTATGTTGATCAGCAATTTGCGATAATCGCGTTCGGTCACCGGGCAAGTGGGCAAAATTTTCAAGGCACTATGAAATTGGCGGTGCATGGACAAAAGACTGTTGCTTTCATCTGCCAGCAAATTTTCCAAAGGCAGGTCCATGCGATAAGCCAAATCGGTAATGGCATAACAGAGCAGTTCTAAAAAAGTAATGCCCGGATCGTGTGCATTGTAATCTGTCCACATTTTTCCAGCGAGCGCCTGGATGTATTTCAATCCTTCCTCCCGCAAAAAGTTGTAGTCGCGGTCGTCCCGGCTTGCGACGTCTTTTGGTATGGTGATCGTATCAGTCATGTACAGATTTCCTGTTTGGTTTTGGGTATAATTATATGTTGCTCGCAAGAGGTCAAAATCGAAATGGCGCTGGCGGGTTCCACTTTGGAAAGTGAAATTTTTGAAGCAAGCACATTACAATCCTCACCTTTCAAAAAGTGATACATTTTTACATTTTGTACAAAGTCCACGTAGTCCAGGTTTTCCATAAAGTGAATGACCTGGGTTTTGTAAATCGCCCCACCGAAATGAATTTCCATCTGTTCGTCGGCAGTCCAGGGCGCGAGGTATTTTTTCAAATCTTCATTGAGTTGATTTTTGTAGAAATTCGGATCGAAGCCTTCATAAAATATTACTTCCAACTGCATTTTCACAACTTCATAATCCGGGTTGGTAGCATCCACCTGCACCAGTTTGCCCGCACGGTTGCGCAGGTACGCTTCAATCCTGCGCAGGCTGCGTTCGCTCAGACGGGGTTGCAGGCGATCGGGCAAATTTTTATTCCTTAAATCCGGCAAACCAATGAGGGCAACATGACCCGGAGCCATTTCGGAATATGGCTCCAGCGAAGTGTGATTCAGGCATTTCACTTTATACACCTCCGGAAAAGCCTCCAAAACCAGGTGTTCGTAATCCCAGATATTGACCGCCCGGTCTTTGTGGCGCAGGCGTTCGCTCACGCGCAGGTAAAAAGCCATATCAGACTCTTCGGGACGCCCGTCAAAAGACGAAAAAGGTTGTGCAATTTTTTTAATCAGGGCGGGCATTTGCTCCATTTTGGCGATGGCGCCCGCGGGTAGCGCCGTAAGCAGGTGACTCAATTCGTTGTCATTATTTTCAAAAACAGCCTCGGCTGCCTGTGCAAAAACGCCGACCAGTTTTGGCGTCGAATCAAACTGAAATTTGAGCGGCAAGGTAGCCCTCAGCCAAATCAAACCAGGCTCCAAAATCGTATGAAAACCGGCGGATTCCCGCGGTAGAACCGTTTTTAAAATACCTGAATTAAAAAAATTGTCAGTGGTATTTTTGACCACGTGATTTTTGGTGAGCAGGCGCCACTCATTACCGGCGAGTACCCACCAATCTATTTTATCTCCCTGCTCAAAAACCGGAGCAAGCGGATTTTCACTGCCCTCCGCATTTTGCAAAAGCAGGCTTAACAACTGCAAGGCACGGGCTTTTAAACCGACTAAAAACTCGCCGCGATACGCAAACGGCGGCAATAATCGCAGCCTTGTTTTACTGATTTCTTCATCGCCCGAAAAAAAACGGAATTGCTCTTTTAAAAAAATATGCTCTTCGCGTTGGCCGAAAGGATGCTCCTGGAAAAAAAGTAATTCCCCGTCTTCAAAATCAGCCCACTTGTTTGCGGCGCTTTGCGCGGCTATTTGAAAGTTTTTATGCGCCTGTGCTTCATAATCCAGCGTAGCGTATTCAATGAGTGGCGTGTAGGGCGGATTCGGTATGAGTGCCCCTGATTCCTCACCTTTTGAAATGGCCACCGCGTACAAATGCGGGTACATTTTATGCAGAAAATCACGATTGAGCGTGAATTTTAAAAAACCGCGCTGAGCTTTGGTGCTCAGATTTTCATTTGTATCAAAGTCAGATGCGGGTTGCTCGCGATAGATTTTGTAATCAAATGCCGAGGTAGCTTCGTCCGTTTTGCCTTCGAGGTAATTAAGCAGGTGTGCCTTTTTATTTTCATTTTCTTCAAAACGGCGCTCCCATTCGCGGCGGCTTACTTGGTTGTTTTTTTCAATCGAATAGGTGCGCAGCAATTTACCTTCGGAAAGTACGTATTGCGGCGTGGCCGCGTCTTGCATCAAATGTATGCGGGTTTTGTTTTTCCATTTTTTATCGTCCAGCACCTCGATGTCTGCGGTAAAATAATCGTCAGACTGTACAATCCGGTCATCCACGATATACAACTGATAAATACCCAACAAGGGCTGTGCTAAAAACTGAAGTTGAAGCGGAACTCCCGTCGCCGCATCATCTACGGTTACGCGGGACAAAGACCGCGTGGTTGAAGATTCTTCCGGGGCAGTTGATTTGATGACCTGGTTATAAGTTTTTTTTGAGAGGTTGGTGCGAAAAGGCGCCGTGTACGCGGTATAATGATCGGAGAGTTTTTCCGGCAGTTCCATCCAGTTCAGATGCACATTAAAATTTGTCCAGTTTTTTTCAAAAACTTCTTTGCTGCCGATAAAAAAACCGGAACCCACTACCGGCTGTGCGCCAAATGGCAAAAAAGGTTTGGAGGCATCCAACCTGCCCAAATCATTTTCGAGGTGCAGTTCTTTCATACCCTCCACTTTCACTTTTATCACGGTCTCTTGCAAAGTAGCTGCTTCTATTTTTTCAAAAAGCGCTTTTCCGTCCGCGTTGCTTTTAAAAAATATCCGCATAACGGGCGCGGTAGTGTTGAACGTCTGACCATGTATTGCCGGATCGTAGTTCGTGACAGCGGGTTCGGAGGAAGGCAGGTGAAAAGCCATTTTCAGGTACTGAGCACCGATTCCGGCGCTGAGTCCGGAGTACTGACGAAACAAATCCGCCTGAAAATCAATAGGTCCAAGCCAGCCTTTTTCACCCGAAAAGTAGCACTCCAGACCGCTTTGCAACTGCGTTTCAGAAATGCTGCCGGCATTAAAATCCGCTAATTTTAAGAACACCGCTACTGTCCGTTCGCCCTCTTTCATTTTCAAAACAGGCGAACCGAAAGCAAAACCAAATCGCGCTGCCGGCAAATCCGCGTTTCCGAAAGCACTCCACTTTGGATCGTCTTTTGGAAGCGGCTCTCCGAGTCCGTCTTTTGAATTGACCTGCGCCGCGTACCGGATAAAATTATTTTTATCGCGGGCAATACAACATAGGCGGGCTATTTGAGCGCTGTTGACAATAAGCTCTTCCGTTGTTTTGTAACTTAATTTTTTACCGTCTTTGTCATTGCCTGCCTTGAGTATCGCTCCGTTTTCCACTTTTTCTTCCAATGCATTTTTTGCCAGTTCGAAAATGACGTGGACTTTGTCGGGTGTAGCCGGCTTTTTGCGCAGTTGCAGCACTTTTTTGTAATAAAAATCGAGATGCGCGCCGGTAAGCGCATTCATGCGGTCTTTACTTTTTTCCAGCAGTTTTAAAAAAGTCAAAAACAAAGCGATATGCGGCTCGTGACTTTGGTTGTTCTCTATTTTGGAAAAAAACAAATCCAGTTCCTCTCCTTTTTGCGGAAAAAAATCCTGCCAGTCGCCAGGTGGATTTTCGGGATTTTGTGCGTCGTAAAAATTTAGTTCCGCCGCGTAATCATAGGCAAATTCCATCCAGTCTTTTACGCTCATTTCCATCAGAGGAGCCTGAGAAGGATCCAGTGCCTTCAGGAAACGTTGCATACGACTGACGCCGTCGCGCCGCAAAGGATTTCGATCTACGCATTTTTCGGCCATCTTTTAACGCAAGTTACTTCCTTCGTTTTGGTAATATGGGTACACAAAATTGTATCTCGAATTGGTTGTCTTGACGCGGTACCGGACAATAATATCCAGCCTGCCCTCGCCCGGAACTCCTACTGCAAATTCTACCTTTTCTGCTTCTATTCTTGGTTCGTAATATAGAATCGCCGTTTGTATCAGGTCGGCGATGTAAGTGCGCACCGTGATGTCAAGGTTTTCAAAAAGCAGGTCTTCCAAATTGCAACCGTATTTGGGCAACATGATACGTTCGCCCAGGCGGGTAGAAAGTAAAATTTGAAGACTTTGCACGATGTCCTCTTCATCCGAAGCCATTACTACGTTTTTTCCCGACTTGTAGAATGTGGGCGGAAAAGCCCACCCTATTCCCAAAAAAGACATAAAGCAAAATTTTTGATGACATAAAATCTCAAACCAAATGCTTATATGCGATTTCCCCCGCCAATTAGCACGGTCACACAACCTGCCACGATAGTGCCGCCGTGCGCGGTCGAATCCCCCATTCGTGCAGCCGGCATCCCTCCGATTAGCACAGTAGCCGAACCGCTGACAATGACATCCGGCGGACCTGTACAAAGTGCCTGGTCGCCTACCCGCGCGGCGGGCATCCCTCCGATCAACACAGTTACCTCGCCGGGGGGCAGCACCGGACCGCCTATGTGCGGCACGCCGCCGGGATTGACCTGCGGGCAAACGTGCATATCTGAAATTCTTGCTGCCGGGGGCATTTTTGTAATTTTATCTTTTTAAAAAAATCAATTTATCTGTACTATCGAGCCACGTAGAACTGCCGCGCCATTACTCGAAACTTCGGCGCCGGCGCTGCCTTCAGCTTTAAATTGCAGTTGCGCTTTTACCGAACTGTTCATTCCTTCCAATTCCAAATCCTGGGTAGCTTTTATCTTTATTTTTGCCGGGCTTTCGATGACAATGCCGTTACTGTCCATCGTTATTTTATTGCCGTTTTCGTCCTTCAATTCCACCAGTCCGGCATCGTCGTCGAGCACAAAAGACTTGCCGGCGGGCGTACTGAGGGTGAAGGAACTCTTTTCATCGTTGAAAATCATTTTCATTTCGCTGCGCGTGACCACGCCTTTCTCATGATTGTCATCGCTTTCCGCAATCGGCGCGGGATTGCTGCTGCTATGCAGCCCGCCCAAAACCACTGGGTGATGTTTATCGCCATTTAAAAATCCGACCACCACTTCGTCGCCGATTTCCGGGCGGAAATAAACGCCGCGATTATTGCCGGCATCGGGCGCTGCAAACCGCGACC
>CALMIT010000738.1 GCA_937864255.1 uncultured Saprospiraceae bacterium | reverse complement strand
CGGCGGAGGGAGGCAGTCACCGCGTTGCCGTGGTCAATATTTTCGATGTGTACGAAAGTTTTTCATACGGCATTCAAAATCACCCAATCGCCATCCGCAATTTTGCTTTTTATATCAAAAAAAACTGGACACAACCGGAGTATATTTTTATCATCGGCAAAGGAATCGCGTACGACATTTTGCGCAACAGCGCCGACTCGATCAAAACGCGATCGCTCGTGCCGCCCTTCGGCACGCCCGGTTCCGACGATTTACTTTTTTCAAAAAACGACTCCAGTGTTCCGCTTTTCAATGTGGGGCGGCTGTCCGCCGAAAATCCGCGCTCGATACTTAATTACCTCGAAAAGGTAAAAACTTACGAAAGCTCTTTGCGGGCGCCGCGCACGGTCAAAGACCTCGGCTGGCGCAAACGCATCATCCATCTTTCGGGCGGCGGCGTGGACGAACAGGCAGTGATTCGCGGCTTTTTAAAACCGATGGAAAATGCCGCTTTGGACAACCAACTCGGCATCGAAACGCGCATTTTTGAAAAAACAAACTCTGATCCGGTCGCCACTTCCGTGTCAGAAGCAGTCATCAAAGCGGTGGAAGACGGCGTGCTGATCAAAACTTTTTTCGGCCACGGCGGCGTGACCAACACCGATTTTGGACTCGACAATCCAGATTTTTTCAATAACAAGGAGCGCTATCCGCTGATATTTTCGCTGGGCTGCCTTACCGGCAATCTTTTCACCCGCGAAACCAGCGTCAGCGAAGCTTTCATTCGCACCGAAAAAAAAGGTGCAGTGGCTTACATCGCCTCGTCGGGCTACGGCTACATTCACGCGTTGAGCGATTTTGCCACCACTTATTACCAGCTTTTTGGCGACACCATGTATGCCCGCCCGCTGGGTGCGGTTACCAAGGTGGTGCGCGAAAAATTTGATGCATACAACAGCAGCGTGGCGCATCGCTCGCTGGTGCAGCAACTTACTTTTCACGGCGATCCGGCGCTGCGCCTGAGTTATTATGACGGGCCGGATTTTGTCATTGACCCGGCTTCCGTGAGGCACCAGCCCGCCGTCGTCAACACGCAAAACGACAGCATTCAAATCAATTTTGAATTGGTGAATCTGGAAGCAGTTCAGGACAACCGCGTGCCGCTGCTCATCGAACACGAATTGCCTGACGGCAAAAAAAACGTGTACGCCGACACAGTGCTCGTGGATCGCGCATTTGTGGACGTAAATTTTAAAATTCCCTTACCGGGAAAACCGGCGCGGGGCAGCAATAAAATCAGGATTTTAATAGACAAGGACAATCAAATCGCCGAACAGCCGCTGGTGGAAGGCGAGCAAAACAACCGGCTGCAATTTGAAAACGGGCAGGACTTTTACAGCTTTTTTGTGATTGACAACGACATTTCGCCTGTGTATCCGCCCGACTGCGGGATTGTGGACGAAGACAAACTGGTACTGCGCGCCACGCCGACGGATATTTTTGCAAAGCTGCCGCAGACTTATATTTTTCAACTGGATACCAGCGCGCGTTTTGACAGCCCGCTGCGCCGCCAGTTTTCCATTCAAAAACAAAACGGTATTGTAGAATGGAAGCCCGAAAATTTTCCCTGGCAGGACAGCGCGGTTTACTACTGGCGCGTGCGTATGGAAAACAGCCCGGTTGCCGACAACTGGAACCAGCGCTCTTTTCTTTTTTTGAAAAACAGAACTTCACCCGGCTGGCATCAGTCGCATTATTACCAGTGGCTGCAAAACGGTTTTTCAAACATCGAACCGGACAGCAACGACCGCAGTTTTCGCTTCGCACGCGACCTGCGCAGCGTAATCGGCGATGCGATGGTGCTGAGTCCGACCAATAACCAGATTTCCAGGTTGCTTTTTGACAATGAGAGGATTTTCCGCCAACCTGTGCGGAGCGGGGCGACTTTGGGTTTTTGTTTTTACGATCCCGAAGCGGGTACTTTTTTGGAATGTACGCCGCAGAGAAGACTCGGTGCGCTTAATAATTCCACATTCGGATTTTGCTACCGCGCCAATACCGCCGCCGAGCGCGAAAAGGTGATGAGCGTACTCAAGGACTCCATTCCCGACGGCTATTACGTGGTGTTGCTGACCTACCAAAATGACTGGAATCAGACTTTTTCGCCGGAATTATGGGCAGCCGATTCCGTCCAGTCAGGTACCAATCTTTTTCAACTTTTCGAAGCGCAGGGCGCTACAAAAATCCGGCAGTTGGAAAGCGCCGGCTCCGTGCCTTACGCTTTTGCATACATTAAAAACGGCGGGCCGGTGGCCGAAGATATCGCCCTTGACGGCGACGAGGTGGCTAATGTGCTTTTCGAAGTGCCCGGTCGTTGGGATCGCGGGGAAATAGTTTCCAAACTGGCCGGGCCTGCAAAATCCTGGCGCTCGGTTCATTGGTTGCTCGACGAAGTGGAAATTCAGGACAGCATTAAAATAAGCCTGCTGGGTTATGCTGCGCCGGCTGCTGCGCCGGAAATATTGATAGAAAATTTGACCCCCGCCGACACTTCGCTGGCGGGTATTGACGCGCGGGCGTATCCTTTTTTGCAATTAAAATTTGCCGCGCTCGACAGCCTGAACCGCACCTGTCCGCAGCTCGAAAAATGGGAGATGCTTTACGAAGGTTTTGCCGACGCAGTCTTGCAGCCCATTAGTTTTTATGCGGACAGTATTCAGCAGGGCGACAAGCTGGTTTTTGAAACAAACCTGCTCAATGCCTCGCTTGACGCGTCGCTTGACTCCGTCTTGATCCATTTTACTTTAAAAAGCGCCGACAACCGCGAAAACGCGGAAAGCACGACAACTGCCCCGCTGGCTGCGGGCGATTCGCTGCACGTCAGTTTTCAATACGATACCCGCCCGCTGTCCGGCTTGCAGGAATTTAAAGTGGAAGCCAACCCCGGCCCGGAGCAGCCGGAAACCAATTATTTCAATAATGCCGGCGTGCGCAATTTCTTTGTAAAAAGCGACCACCTGCAACCGGTTTTGGACGTCACCTTCGACGGGCAGCATATACTCAACGGCGACATCGTCTCGCCCAAGCCTTTCATTTTGATGACGCTGAAAGATGAAAATCCGTTTTTGTGGCTGAGCGATACCTCCGTTTTTCAAATCGCTTTACAACACCCCGGCGGGCAGTCGGAACAGTTGTATTTCAATAGTCCCGACATTCAATTTTTTGCTGCCGACTCGGTCAACGGCATCAACAAAGCCCGCGTCGAATACAGGCCGTTATTGCCGGTTGACGGCACGTATAGTTTGATGGTCAACGGGCGCGACGCCTCTGGCGTCCGGGCGGGCAGTTTTGATTACAAAGTTGAATTTCAGGTCATCAACGAAAGTATGATTTCCGACCTGCTGCCTTATCCAAATCCTTTTTCCACCGCCACGCGGTTTTTGTACACGCTGACCGGCGACGAAGCGCCCGCCGATATGAAAATCCAGATTATGACCGTTTCGGGGCGCGTGGTGCGCGAGATTGATAAGGCGGAATTTGGCGAAATGCGCACCGGTACGCACCTCTCCGATTTTGTGTGGGACGGCACGGATATGTACGGCGACCGGCTGGCAAACGGCGTTTATTTGTACCGCGTCGTGGTGCGCGATGCAGCAAAACAGGCATTAAAAAAATATGAAAATGCCGCTACCGGGCAGTTTTTTAGGAATGAATACGGTAAAATTGTACTTTTGAAGTAAAGTAAGCCCCCGGACACAAAGACGATCAAGGTACTGAATATCAAAACTTTATGTCTGAAAAAACAAGCCGGATTTTTTTAATCCTGATTTTTCTCTCCGTCTGCTTTACGAAAGTGGTCACTTTACCCGTCGCAGGGCAAAAAATCCAATTGACCGAAATGGTCTTTTTGCTTTTCGCACCATTCCTGTTTTCTTCATTTTTAAAATTAAAATCTACCGGAAATCCGCCGGATTTGCTGCTTCCACGTGGCGGCGGAAGGCGGGTGGATATACTTACCTTCATCTTGCTGGCGGCGGTTTTTTTATCCGCGCTGGCAGCCGGACAAAGCACAGCCTGGTTTGAATTTGCAGGGCTGGTTTACCTCGTGGCGTTGCACTGGGCGGTGCGTTTGGCAGCCTGGCCGCAGGCTGATTTTCAAAAATGGATAAAATGGATGGGCGGCGCGGCAGCTGTCACGGCGCTGGCGAGTTTGTTGCTGCATTACAGCGGACTTGAGCAAGCTTTCGGTTGGGAACTGACCGATCAAAAGTACTTGCCGGGTTTCGGGATGCTTGCCCGGGCGGAAGGATTGACGATGAGTCCGAATCAACTGGCGGACATATTGGTTCTGGCTTTGATAGTACACCAGGCGCATCTTTTTTACGACGCGAAAAAAAGCTGGGATAAATGGACTTTGCTGCTGTTGGCCGGGGCTGTTTGTACTTTTTCAAAAATGCTTTTGTTGCTGGTGGCGGGTTTACTCCTTTTGCCTGTTTTTTTGAAAAAAAGCGGGCGATACAGGACGACGCACGTTGTTTTGGCTTCGGGCTTCATCCTGTTTTTTCTTATTAATACGCATATTTTGTGGCTCTCTGCGCGCGATTTGAACGCTTTGCAGCCGCAGTCGTATGTCGGAGAGGCAGTTTTTTTCCAAAATGAAAAAGGCAGCCTCGTGGGCACGACCTATCTCGATCTCAAAATATCTGCGCTTAGGGCGGTTGCACAACATCCGGTTTTCGGACTTGGCGGCGGCAATTTTATCCATCACGTCGGCGAAGAACAAAAAGCAGGTTTGTACCCGGCAAATCTCCCCGCATTTGATCCGCATTCCACGATTTTTGGTCTGCCGGCGGAGCAGGGGCTGATTGTTTTTTTGGTTTTTTGCGGCTGGATTTTCTACCTGTTTCGCTTATTTTGGAAAACAAACCTGGCAGATTTTGAAGACAGAAAAAGTCTGGTGGCAGGTTTGACGATTTATTTCACGCTTTGGCTCATCAACTGCCTGGCAATGGACACGCTCAATGCGCGACATTTCTGGCTGGCATTGGGCGCTTTTCTCAGCGTGGTTTATTTTAAAAACAAAAACACGCTTGCCGCAAAAATTGAACGAAAATAAAATGGGGCGGGAGGTACAAAAATCCTTTTACCGCGACTGGGCGGACAGCCGGGAAGATTTGCCGCTGTTTTATCGCCCCGCATGGCTTGACTGCGTTTGCGGAGAAGCAAACTGGCAGG
>CALMIT010000737.1 GCA_937864255.1 uncultured Saprospiraceae bacterium | reverse complement strand
GAGAAGGCGCGGCTTTCCAACCCCCGCCGATTGCTGCAAATACGACCTTTTATGCCGACGCCCGCTTCCGCTATTCCGCAGGTAAAAAAGACAGGGGAACCGGCGCTTTCAGATACCCGTCCCAGGCATTGGGCGGATTGCGCTTCAACGCTGAATCTGACTTTCTGTTGAAATCGGTCAAAGTGTACGCCGCAGCCACGGGAAGCCGCACCATCGGAATTAAAAATGCCGATAACGACATTCTCGACTCGCTCACCGTGATGGTAAACGACACCGGCTTCGTGGAAATAGACCTGAATTTTCAAGTCGAAAGAGGCGCTAATCTGAGGATGGAAATTTTAAAAGGTAAAGCTTTCGGTTATTTGCAGGTACACACCGGCTATCCGTACACCATCCAGGATATTGTAAACATTTTCGAAAGCACGCTGCCGACCAATCCGCAAGGCACTTATTTTTACTTTTTTGACTGGACTATCGAGCAGGAAGAAATCTGCGGCCGCACGCCCGTGACCGTCAACGTCATCTCCGGCGCAGACTTGCCGCAAGCTGCCTTCGACCTCTCAGACCGCACGCTGGATTTAATAAACAGCAGCGGCATCGTAAATTTCACTGACAACTCGACCGGCGCGTCCGAATGGAATTGGCATTTTGGCGACGGCAACAGTAGTACCGAGCAAAATCCCGCACATCAATATACCCAGGTCAATTCTTACATCGTCAGCCTGACGGTGAAAAATGGCGCGGGTTGTACCAGTTCAGCCATTGACACGGTGATCGTGGTGGATTCGTCGGTGAGTACTGATGATGTTAATGATTTGGGCGGGCAGGTGAATGTATTTCCGAATCCGACTTCGGGCACTTTGCAAGTGACTGCGGATTTTGAAAAATCGGAAACGCTGAATGTGACTCTGACCGACTTGACCGGACGACAATTGCAAAAATTTGTCAAAAACACCAGCGCAAATTCAAACTTTTTTATTGATTTGAACGGCTTCCAAAACGGCATTTATCTGCTCATTTTCGAAACGAAAAGCGGTCGCTCCGTGCGGAAAGTCGTGAAGTTTTAAAAGGCAGATTTGTAAAAAATAACTTTCAAAATCGCCTCAGGATGCAAAATCCCGGGGCGATTTTGTTTTCAGGCGAATCGCCTCCAAAGCCCACTCCAGCGCAATGTCGAGTTGCTCCTGCGGCGTCAGATAAGAATTGTCGAGCACGCGCGCATCTTCTGCCTGTCGCAAAGGGCTGTCGGCGCGCGTAGAATCTATATGGTCGCGCTCCCGCAGGTTTTTTTCCACTTCTTCAAATTCAATCATCTGCCCTTTCGCCTGCAACTCGTCGTAACGGCGCTGTGCCCGGATTTTTGGGTCGGCAGTGAGAAATATTTTCAGTTCGGCATCGGGAAAAACGACCGTGCCGATGTCGCGGCCGTCCATCACGATGGCTTTCTTCTTACCTATTTTTTGCTGCTGCTTCACCATCGCGCGGCGCACTTCGGAGATAGCCGCCACCGGGCTTACCATTTCCGACACGCGCATCTGCCGGATTTCATTTTCCACGTCTTCGCCATTCAAAAAAGTGCGGTTGCCACTGCCGGCATTTTCAAAATGAATTTCCAGATGCTCCATCGCTTCGTGCACCGATTCGGGATTTTCCAAATCCACGCCTGTATTTAAAAAATACAAAGTGACCGCGCGGTACATCGCCCCGGAGTCCACGTAGCCGTAGCCCAGTTCCTTCGCCAAAGCTTTCGCCAGCGTACTTTTCCCGCAGGAAGAAAATCCGTCTATCGCTATGGTTATTTTCACTTCGTGTTGGTCTTTAGCTGTTGGTCTTTGGGTGTTCGGTATTCGTCACTCGTCATTCAACCATTCGTCATTTATTTTTTTCTCTCCGTCACATACACCACCAGGTCTTCCAGCGACTGGCGGGCGGGCGATTCGGGGAAAGTGTGCAATATTTCAAAGGCCTCGCGGCGGGAGGGGTGCATCGCTTCTTTTGCGTAATCAATGCCGCCGCTGCTGCGCACGAACGCGATGACTTCCTGCACTTTTTCGGGATTTTCGTTGTGGTTTTTTACGAGGTTGATGATGCGCTTTTTTTCGCTTTTCGGCGCCTGTTGCAGCGCGAAGATGAGCGGCAGGGTCATTTTTTTCTCTTTGATGTCAATGCCCAGCGGCTTGCCCACGTCGTCGGTGCCGAGGTCAAAAAGGTCGTCGCGAATCTGGAAAGCGATGCCGATTTTTTCACCGAATTGCCGCATTTTTTCCGCCTGCTCCTCGTCGGCTGTGGACGAAGCGCCCGCACTGCAAGCCGCCGCAATGAGCGAAGCCGTTTTGCCTTTTATAATCTCGTAATAAACTTCCTCGCTGATGTCGAGGCGGCGCGCTTTTTCTATCTGGAGCAGCTCGCCCTCGCTCATGGCACGCACCGCGCCGGACACGATTTCGAGGATGCGAAATTCTTTATTTTCCAGCGAAAGCAGCAACCCGCGCGAGAGCAGGTAGTCGCCCACCAGCACGGCGATTTTATTTTTCCAAAGAGCATTGATGCTGAAAAATCCGCGGCGCTCGAAAGCATCGTCCACTACGTCGTCGTGTACGAGGGTAGCGGTGTGGAGCAGTTCCACGAGCGAAGCCGCGCGGTAGGTGGATTCGGTGATGTCGCCGCAGGTCTTCGCGCTCAAAAACACGAACATGGGGCGCACCTGCTTGCCTTTGCGGCGCACGATGTAATAGGTGATTTTATCGAGCAGCGCCACCTTGCTGCGCATCGCCTCGCGAAAATGCGACTCGAACAAATCCAACTCCCGCTCAATGGGTGCTTTGATA
>CALMIT010000736.1 GCA_937864255.1 uncultured Saprospiraceae bacterium | reverse complement strand
GCTTATCGAGTTCGCAAAAACGATTGAAAATAAAGCGCTGCACATTCTGATACCCGGCGCAGGCAAAGCCCACGAGGCGGTTTTCCTGCACGAAGCCGGTTTTGAAAATGTGCTGGTGTGCGACTGGGCGGAAACTTCTTTTGATTTTTTGAAGCAAGAAGCGCCCGACTTTCCGAGACAAAATATGCTCGTGTGTGATTTTTTTGAAATGAATCTGAAAGTGGATTTGATTTTGGAACAGACATTTTTTTGCGCAATTGATCCCGCACAAAGGCGGCGCTACGCGCAAAAAAGTTTTGAACTTTTGAATTCCGGTGGCAGGTTGGCGGGCGTTTTGTTTGCCAGTCATTTTGAAAAACCCGGCCCGCCTTTTGGTGGCGGTGCCGCAGAATATCGCAGGATTTTTGAAGAATTTTTTATCATTCAAAAACTCGAACCGGCGTATAATTCTATCGCGCCGAGAGCTGGCAACGAATTATTTATTGAGTTGTTGAAGGCGTAGAAATGTCTTCTTCTTTATTGCCGATTTCGGCTCTCCGTTTGTCAATTTCGTCCATCAATTTTTTATACAAAGCCTCCATGCGAGCCGGATTTTCCTCAAGCACTTTCATCGCATCGTTAAAATTTTCCTTGCTGACGCCATGAATTTTAAAAATCTGGTCGTAGTAATTTTTTGAAAGGCTGTCTTTCGCAGTCTTGTCTGAACTTTGCAAAGCACCCTCGGCAATGTGCGCGTCAATCAGAATTTGTATCAGCTTATTTTCTTCCAAAGGCAGATCAACTTCCTGCTTTCCCTCGCAGGCAGCGAGCAAAAACACCCCGAAAATCAATACAGCCTTCAATAATTTGTCCGGCATATTTTAAAAAACTGGTTTTCAGATGATTTTAATTTAAAGCGGAATGTTGCCGTGTTTTTTACGCGGCAAATGATCCGTTTTATTTTCAAGCATGGCAAAACCTTTGATCAATTTGCGCCTTGTTTCCCGCGGATCAATGACTTCATCTATAAAACCCCGGCTGGCCGCGCGGTACGGATTTGCAAATTTTTCCTGATACTCATTTTCCTTTTCTTTCAAAAAAGCTTCCGGATCGTCTGCCTCCGAAATTTCTTTTTTGAAAATAATCTCGCTGGCGCCTTTAGCGCCCATCACGGCGATTTCGGCGCTGGGCCAGGCAAAATTCAAATCGGCGCCGATGTGTTTTGAATTCATCACGTCGTAAGCGCCGCCGTAAGCTTTTCGCGTAATCA
>CALMIT010000735.1 GCA_937864255.1 uncultured Saprospiraceae bacterium | reverse complement strand
TGGTTTTCTTTTGCATGGCGACTTTCTTCTGACTTGTCTTTTTTTAAAACTTCAAGTCCTGATTTTATTTTTTCAGATGCAACAGATTTTAAAAATGTTGTGTACTGTTCAAAATTATCACTGTCAATTAGGCGAAACTTTGGCGTCGGTGGTTTTGTTCTCGCGCATCAAATCCACCACTTTCCTCAACACACGCCTTTTTATTTCTTTTTCTATCTGTTTGTCCTGGTCTTTTAAAATGTATTGAAATTTCATCTGAACATAATCTTTTTCCAAATCCACAATTTTCAGGTTATAACTATCCGAAAGTACCTGATCCTGCAAATCGCCCATTGCCGCTATCAAATCCTGCTCCAGACCGGAAACGGAGGTGAGCTGCTTGAGGTTGGCAGCAAAATCAACGCTGTTTTTTTTGGTTTCCCTCTTGGTGTAATTCAAAATCGAGGTAGCCAAAACGTTGCTGTTTGGTATAAAAATAAGGTCGTCGTCGTCGTTGAGCAGGTGAACATTGAGCAGATTAATGTCAATTATTTTGCCTTTGTGTTCGCCAATTTTTACATAATCGCCCAAGCTCAGATGGTCTGAAAAAGTGATAATCATACCGTTCAGCATATTGCTGATATAATCTTTGAAAATGATCGCCAGCGCTGCCGCGATGATACTGAGCGAGGTGAAAAGTTGTTTGACATCCACTCTGAAAAAAGCAAGAATGGTGAAGAAAATACCCAAAATCACCAGCAAATTGTAGATGTGATTGATGCCGAGTAAAAAATTATCCTGCTTGTTGGCGCTCCGCACGCGGCGACGGTAAAGCCTGATGAGCGAACCTCGCAACAAATCGAAACCCAGTAAAAAAATGAACAATCTCAAAACAACTCCGATGTAAAAACCTGCCTTGCCGAAAACGCTTTTTAAATAGTCCAATTCTTCAAATTGCAGCAAAATCAATCCCGCCAAAACAGCCATTTTTAAAATGACAACCAAATACTTCATCTTTTTCAAAACTTTATTTAAACAAATTAATCAGATTCTCCGCCCGCCCGTTGCGCGTAATTTTCCACACCGGGGTACTTCATTTTTACAACTATATCTTCCAAACGTCTGCGGGCTAAAATAAGTTGAGATTTGGAAGTATTGATACTTATACCGAGCAAATCTGCTATCTCGCGATGCTTAAAACCTTCCAAAACATACAAATTGAAAACCGTGCGGTAGCCCGCGGGCAGCTGATCCAGCAATTTTAAAAGATCAGCCGACATCAGTTCATCTTCGATGGTTATTTCTTCGGTATGATCCAGATTGGGCTGAATTTCGACGGAATATTGAAGGACGTTTTTTTTGCGAAGGTGCATCAGACATTCATTGATCACAATGCGGCGAATCCAGCCTTCAAAACTGCCGTCGCCCGAATATTGATCAATCTTGGTCATAGCTTTAAAAAGTCCCTCCACCAGCAGGTCTTCGGCGTCTTCGCGGGTTTTCAGATAGCGCAGACAAACGCCGAACATCACAGGCGAAAAACGATCGTAGAGCGCTTTTTGAGCTTTTCGATCATCGCGCCGGCAGCCTTCTATGATGTCCTGTTCTGTCAAGTTCAGGTGTGGTTTTGAATGGTGAATTTCGCGATTTTTTTCCTGTTCCGTTTTCAAGGCTTTTTTTACAGATTCTAAAAACGGTCAAAATGGCGTAAAGGGTATAAAAAACGACCGGCTTTTTTGCACAATTCCGCCCGGAGGGTTAAGGAAAGTCCGTTTTTAAAAGCCGCACCGCTTATTTTACAAAAGCGCGGTATATCTTTGCGGCTCTTTTTTAAAAAAATAAAATTCGGATTTTTTAAAAATGGAACTGATTGATAACAAATACCGGCTGAACGGGGGAATTGACCCGCTCGAACTTTGTAAAAAATACGGCACTCCGCTGTATGTGTACGACGCATCTGTGATAGAAAGGCAATACAAACGCATCGCAAACGCCTTTAAAGTACCCAAACTCGAAATACACTACGCCTGCAAGGCGAACTCGAATATAAGTGTGCTGCGGTTTTTGAAAGAGCTGGGTTCCGGGCTGGATTGCGTGTCCATCGGCGAGGTGGAGACGGGCATCAGGGCGGGCTTCGCACCCGAAGATATTACG
>CALMIT010000734.1 GCA_937864255.1 uncultured Saprospiraceae bacterium | reverse complement strand
CAAGCGGCGCTAATAAATGTGGATACGGCATTTTATTCTAAATGGAAACAAATTTTAAGTGGTGCAAAATAGGCAGCGGAAGCGGCACAGGAGGTTTTTTTATAAAAAATTTGCCTCTCTAATATTACAAATTTGAATCAAAAACTGCATTAGAGCCGGGATTTTCTGGCGCTTAAACGAAAATGGCTTAATTTTGAGCCTTCCCACCGATTTAATATCCCTATTATTTTAATTCAAAAATCTTTCAGGAATGAAGAATTTACACCCGTTATTCTTTTTCTCATTTAAGAATTCCTTTTTAGCCCTTTTTTTAGTCGGTAGTTTTTCAGCCTTGCAAGCGCAAAGCGTTACGCTCACGAGTCCCTGCACAGGTGGGCAAGTGACAATCGGACTTGATGGCACACTAAACGGAAAAAACCATTATTTTGATGGTAATTACCGCGTATCGTGGGACGGCAGCCAATGGATCATCGAGGACATCAACGGCCGCACCTATTATTATAATACCACGCCGACTACACCCGATCCGCCCTGCTTTGGTGTGGGTTCGTGGGTAACTTATCAATGCCCTTTTGGCGACTTGACAGAATTTACGGGAAGTTGTGACCCCGGCACGCCTGCCTGCGCGGACAACGACAACGACGGATTTGAGGATGAAAGTTGTGGCGGAACCGATTGCAACGACCATGATCCAAATGTGAACCCCGGAAGCAGCCCCGCACAAACCAACGTGGTTTATCACAACATCAGTTCTGTTACGGTTTACTGGAGTACGGTTCCGGGCAGCACCAATTATGGGCTTCGTTATCGTCTGCAAGGCAGCAATGATCCCTGGACGGAGGGTACTTCCCTGCGGGCATACCGGCGTTTGTTTAGCCTACAGCCTTGTACAGGGTATGAAGTGCAGTACCGTAACTTTATCAACGGCGCCTGGAATTGCTGGTCAGAGAGTTATTATTTTACGACGCCTTGTGCAAGAGCAAATCAGGAAAACAGCGTGAAAAAAGACTG
>CALMIT010000733.1 GCA_937864255.1 uncultured Saprospiraceae bacterium | reverse complement strand
TGAAAAAGATTTTGCGCCTTACAAAACTTCGGGAAAAGGAACCATCCAGTTTCCTTTCGACAAGCCGCTGCTACTGGATTTGATAGCCAAAATTGTAAAATTCAGGATAGCGCAAAACCGCGAAAGAGCCGAAAAGAAAACCCCGAAAACCTGAGCGCCCAATGGTCAGATTTCAAACGGCATACCGGAACGAGTCGCTGAATGTGCTGCTGATATCGGCGGCGTACTCCGCGGGCTATGCCGAACAGGATTTCAATCTTTTTCCCTCCGTTTCCTTTCCTTTGCAGGCTTGTTTTTATTACAAATCCGGGTGGGAGCAGATGCTGGTGAGCGCCCATCACGTCTTGCTGGAAAAAGCGCAGACCTCCTTTACCGTGCTGAAATCCGGCGTATTTGAAAGCGACCTGACCTTGTCTTTCCAGTTTTTAAAACCCGCCGAAGATTTTGAGGCATTTTTTAAATTCGACAAGCCCGCCGCGCTTTTCCGGCGCAGCGTCCGGACGGAAGTGCTGCTGCGCAGGTTTGCTTCGCTGGCTTTGGGCGAAGACGAATTGCTGAAAGAACAACTCATTTTTGAAATAGCAAACTCGATTTGTTTTGCAGACGCGCCGCAGGCGCAGCGCGAAAATCTGCACATCATAAAACAAATAGACCGGTCGAAAGACTTTATTCATGCACATTTTGCGGATGATTTGACAATCGCCGACCTGGCTGCGGTCGCGAATTTCAGTCCCTTCCATTTCGTGCGCGCTTTCAAAAAAATCAGCAGCTACACGCCTTACGACTATCTTTTGCGCACCCGCATCGAGCAGGCAAAAATTTTGCTCCGCACCGGACTGCCGGCAAGCCGCGTGTCCTTTGAAACCGGCTTCAACAGCCTCGAAAATTTTTCCTTCGCCTTTCGCAGACTGACCGGAAGTTCGCCCTCCGAATTTAAAAAGCGCAATATTTCTAAAGTGCCCTGACCGGCCCGCGGGTAAATTTGAGGCATTATTCACTTCATTCAACCCACAAAAAATGACGGATCAGGAAAAAGAAATTTTGCAGGTGGTAAAAACCTGGAACGATTGCTTCGCGCGCAACGACGCCGCGGCATATTTCACCCACATCCACGAGGCGCTGACGCTGTTCATCCCTTCCAGCCCCTACCGGATAGACGGCAAACAGGACGACCGCGACGAATTTGAATGGTCGCTGAGCAAAGGGCGCACGCAGGTTCATTTCTTCCAGGAACTGCAACCGGATGTGCAGGTTTTTGAAAATACAGCCGTGGTCACTTATTACACCCGCGGCGCCTACGGTCCCGAGGGCAATGAGCAACTGTATTTTTTGAAAGAGACCAATGTGCTGGTGAAAGAAAACGGGCGCTGGAAAATCGTCCACATCCACGTCTCGAAATAAAAAAATGCCCCCCTTACACCTCACTTTCCAAAACCTTCGATCATTGAGAATGCACTTTCGTACAGCGAAACCTGCGCTTCGTACATTGGGAGGGATGAAGTGGAGAAAGTGGCTTGATATGTAAATCGGAAATGATTAATCTTGCAAAGGGCTGCAAACTTGGTTTCGCTTTATTTTTTCGTTTTTGGATATCTAATAATTCTGGACAATATAAAAATGGAATTTTATGAGCATTTTTGGAACAGAAATAAAAGGTTATAAAATAATTGAATTCATTGATAGTGGTGGGTTTGGTTCTGTTTATAAAGCAGAAAAAAATAGCCATTTGTACGCAATAAAAATATTCCGAGAAGATTACGTATTGAAAGAATACCGAGAAAAAGGTGAAAATAATCGCATTAGAAGAGAAATTGAGATTATGAAGTCTGTTTCTCATCCCAATTTAATTGCCTATGTAGATCATTTCAAAGAGACAGTTTCCGATGTTCCTTCATACTTTCTTGTTATGGAATTTGCACAAGGAATAAATCTTAGAAAGGTACTTAATCAAAAGTCCCTATCCGAAAATGAAGCAATTAAGCTATTTTTAAAAATTTTGGATGGAATAAATGCTCTTCACTCAATTCGTGGAAATAATGATGAAACCGGTATAATCCATCGAGATTTAAAGCCAGAAAATATCATTGTAAATGGAAATGATATTAAAATTCTTGATTATGGGATTTCAAAAGTCATTGACTACACTTCAATCACTACTACCGGAGAAATAATGGGATCTCCTATCTATATGTCTCCTGAACAAGTGAAAGACAGCAAACAGATTGATAAAAGAAGTGATTTATACACATTAGGGCTTATTTTATATGAAATGTTGACAAATAATTTGCCCTACCAGTCTTTAAGTATTCCTGAACTTTTCAATAAAATTATCAATGAACCACCTATTCCTCCACGAAGATGGGTAACATTGATCAACAATGAAATAGAAAATATTATTCTTAAATTATTAGAAAAAGTACCATATAAAAGGTACCAAAGTGCGACGGAATTAAAAAATGTAATAGAAAATATCAATGGTAGTGTCATAATTCCCACTTATGATACTTCGATAAGAGTATACATTAGGCTCTGGAATGAAAAAGCTGCTTTTGAGACATTTTCTAAAAGATTTACAAATAAAAAAAATGTAATTTTCCCTATAAACTATCAAAATCAACAGAAAAATTTACTATCGTTAATTACAAATGATGATTTTAATGTAATAATTGATCCTGCAACAATTCGGCTTGCGTATTCTGCTCAACAAGATGTCAAAGGTTTACAAGAATTACCATATGCGCCTTCAAAATTTAATATTATAACCCCACAATATTTGTCAGATAATTTAAAAAAGAAAGAATATGTTAAGCAAGTAATAGACGCGCAAGCAAATCTATCCCCAAATATCTTGCTAACACCCTTTCATTATGTACACAACACAAATATTCCTGCGACACATAGAAGAAATCCTGTTGAAGAATGGTTCGACCTTGACATAAAATTGATTAAAGAAAGTATTGATTATAAAAATTCTAATTCCTTAATTAAGGACATACCTCTTTATGCTGGCATTTGTATTAACAGTGAAAGTTTAATAGACAATACTTTTAAAGAAGATTTCCTTAACATTTTTTCATCATTAGCGTGTGATGGCTATTTGATTTATGTTGACAACATTAGTAATGAAACTAATTCTACCTCACTATTTCACTATATCACGACATTGACAACTTTACAACAATTTACACAAAAACCTGTTATTGCTGGTAGAGTAAGTCCTGGAATTGGCTTAGGACTGATTTCTGCTGGAATAAGTGGTTTTTCAACTGGAACTGCAAGGTTTGAAAACTTTTATGAAGATTTATATAAAGAAGCGAATGAAGCTTACAATATGTTCGAAAGATATTATTTTCCTGAGTTATTAGGTACAATAGCTATTAATAGAACAACACCCGTTAAATTAAAGCAGATATTCGATACAATAGGCTATTGCAATTGTAATTATTGTTCTGATAAATCATACATTGAAATAATTAAAGCACCTAATAATAAATTGCATTTTCTTGAAAACATACACGAAGAAATTGAGACGCTTAAAAGTACTGACGAAAAGAGTCGAATTAAATATTTTTTAGCGCGAATTGAAAATGCGATCATAAATTACACTAAATTAAAGAGTATCTTTAAACCGTCAGATTCTTCACATTTACAAAACTGGAAATCTGTTTTTGAAGAATTAAGTAAATAAATAGGTGATTTTATGTTTCGATATGAAAAGGATATGATACCAGTTCTCAAAGATTTTTTCAAGGAAAAGTTTAACCAAAACTTATCTGTAGAGGAATTGAATACCGGAATTGGTATTGCTGATATTGTATTTACCAAAAAAATAAATAAGAGAAATTATTACTTTGATAATTTTGAACTACTATACCATACGTTAACTCTTATCAACAGAAGAAATAAAAAGATTTCAGAGATTGACTTTGTCACCAGATTTTCAAAAAAACAGATTAAAAGCATCATAGAAAAATATATTTCTCTGGAATTAATAGAAGAATATAGTTCTGACTACTTTTATGTAAAAAACAGACTCGCTCCAACCATTGATGAGTTCTATGCAATTGAAGCGAAATTAGAAGACTGGAGAGGTGGGTTTTTCCAAGCACTTAGATATAAAAATTTCGCCCATAAATCATTTTTAGCACTTTCTTCTGAATACATTCACAGAGTAGACAAAGAGTTACTGATTGAGCATAACATAGGACTTATTTCCGTATCAGTTAATAAAACAAGAATTATTATTAATCCCAAAAAAAATAACCCTAAAGATGAGACTGCATTTTTTTATTTGGGAGAAAAATTTACAAAATACATTTTACTAAACAACAAACAAGAAAAATACTCCTCACAACAGTGGCTTTGAAGATAATCTCTCCTTTCGTCAGCATTCAACCTCGCTGGTTGAAGTTTGGAAACTTCAACCAGATATCAGCCTGTCTCCGCTAGAATAAACCGCTTCGGCTAAAGCCCCTGTTTGCTTTTCCCAGATCACCTCGCCTTAAAAGGCGCGGCAATTGAAAGTGCTCTAATTTCAGTGTCTCCGAAGGGACACTGAGCAAGCAAGGCTCAACAAAAAAAAGAAAAAGCAGATTTATCCCTGACAGCGCCGCCGCGCGGACGATCAGTCGCTCAACTCCCAAAAAACAGACCGTGCAAAAACCGCCCCGGGAAGAAAGTGAAGCCGCCCGCCAGGATAATCGCGCCGAAAAATAAAATCAGCATTTTCATCCATCCCATATACAACCATTCATACGCCATAATGCGAATTTAACCTGCCTTGCATAAAAAAAGGTTTAGATTTACTTACGGCACAATCATCAGAACACCGCTCGCAATATCCAAACACATAAGTAATTGCACTTCAATTTCCGACATTATGGTAGCACTAAAAGTTTTCATCTCCTCTATTCTATTGTTAATGGTTTCCATGACTCATTTAAACGGTCAAGGTCAATCGGTTGCCGATGCATATATGCTGCAAGCAAGTGATTTCAGGAAAAATATGAAACCGGACAGCGCATTAATGTATTACAAGAAAGCGTCTGCCGAATTTCAAAAACTTGGAAATATTCAAAGTTATATAGACTCTTATAACGAAATCGGCATTATTCTGACACGACAGGACAAGTATGAAGAAGCCAAATCATACCTGGATAAGGCTTTGTCAACAGGACATTCCTCGCTGGATTCCAACCATTTAACCATTGCAACAACTTATATCAGCTTAGGCGTAATTTACAACGCCGAAGAAAATTATGAAGAGGCTTTAAATGCTCATTTCAAAGCTTTGTCCATCCGGTTGTTGAAGTTAGGAGAGTATCATGCCGACATCGCAACGAGTTACGGAAACATAGGAAATGTGTATCGCAACTATAAAGATTTTGATAAATCCATAGAAGCGCATTTGAAAGCGATGAGGATCAGAGAAAAAGTTTTCGGAGCAGAAAGTGCGGAGATTACTGAATCTTATGCGGGCTTGGGAAATGCTTACAGGGAGAAAAAAGAGTATGAGACCTCATTGGACTATTTTGAAAAAGCATTAAACAATAAAATTATTCAGCGCGGAGAAGGACATATAGATTTAGCAAAGTTTTACAAGTATATCAGCGACGTCTATTATTTGATGGCAAACAATTCAAAAGGAGACGAATTCAAAACCAAATGGGAAGAAATAAAAAGAAATAATGGGCAGTAGCACAGCGGGCTATTTTCGGACAGCTATGCGGCATTTTTTTTTATTCTTCGGTCGCCATTTCTTCTTCTTCCTGTTTGCGGCGACGGCTGTACCAGTAATAACCCAGTCCACCCACCAGCAAATATGGCGTGAGCAGCATGTACAAAATGCCGGCGTTCAGTCCCTTGCCGGCCGTGCCGCCATTTTTCAGATTCGACTCTGCCGACATCCGGCACATCGGACACTGTGCCGCGCTATCATTCGGCAAAGCAAATTGCAGGGCGAATATCAGGGAAACAATGGAGAGAATTTTTGACAGCTTTTTCATTTTTCAATATTTCTAAAAAAAGATTTTTAATAATAAGGCGCGAGCATCAGGTAGCAAATTGGCCCCGTGAGGGCTACGTACAACCAAATCGGAAACACCCAGCGCGCCATTTTGCGGTGTTGCGCGTAGTGCCCGATGTATGCGCGATTAAAGGTAAAGAGAATAAAAGGAAAAATCACGGCAGCCAGCACTACGTGGGTGATTAGAAAGAAAAAATACACCGAGCGCATCAGCCCCTCGCCGCCAAATTTGGTCTCGGGCGTGGTAAAATGATACACCACGTACGACAGCAAAAAGATGAGCGAAAGCACCGCCGCCACGTAAATGGCTTTTTGGTGTTGCTCGTAATTCCGCCGTTTCACCTGATAAAAAGCATACATCAAAACGACGGCGGTGATCGCGTTAACTGTGGCATGAAAGGGCGGCAAAAAACCGAAATCTATGCCGGTATCTATTTTCACGCGCCGCATCAGTCCGATCAGCAGCAGCACAACTATGGACACGACCACGGCGATACCGTTGAGGCGTTTTTGCAAAGCAGTATTGGGTTGTTTTCTCTCAAACATGCTATTTCTCTTTTTCTCTTTTTAATTCGATGGATTCGCGTTGCTTGCCCGGCGCTATCATGCTCGATTGCAAGACCAGCTTTTCAAATTCATCTGCCTGGTAATATTTTCGAATGGTTCCTTTTATATCCACCAGCACCCAGCAGGGCAGTTTCTTATCGCCGAAATCAAGTCCGAAGGCTTTTTCCTGCTAGCCGGATGGCGCAAAAAACTCCCAGGTGTTTTTTTCACTCACCCAGCCCGGTCTGCTTTGCAGGCTGTCGCCGGTCAAAAGCAACAGGCGCGTATCTTCGCGGTTTTTGTACTGCTCGTCAAGCTGGTTGAATTGTTTTATAAAACCGGGATTTTCAAAATCGCCCGCTTGTTGCGCGGCAGCGATCAGCAGCATTTTTCCGCGCAAAGAATCCGCAGACGCCGGCATCATTTCGACATTTAAAAAAGTGCCTTGCGGCTCAAACTTGCCGAGGTCGCCCAACTCCGAAATATTCGCACGGCGGTACTCCGCTCCTTTTTTGAGATAAAACCACGAACCGGCCGGAAAGCCGACCAGGATCAGCGCCAGGATAAGTATTTGCACTATCCTGCTCAGCCTGCTTTTCTTTTGATTTTCCTCCGACATACCCGGTTCGATTTTATTTTTCAAAACAAAGAAATTTGAATTCAGTTGACACAAACGGGGCGGGAAAACTTATCTCCCGCCCCGTTTGGTGATGACGCCAACATGTGTGAAAGCGATTAATGTTCAATCACTTTGGTGTCTTTCATATCATTTCCCTGCTGTGCGGGGGCTTCCACTTTCGCCTGATTTCTGTGTTTGATGTCCTCCCTGCGGTTTTTCCAGGCATTCCCTTCCTGGAAGAAAGCGACAATCGCCCAAACCAAAAGCAAGGTAGGCATCAAAACGCTCCAAGCCAATGTCTTCACTTCGTATTTCATGTGCATGAATTCGTAAATGATGAAATAGGCTTTGTATAATGAAAGGACGATGATGATCAAACCCGTGATGAAAAATACGATTTTGTTGCCGTGCATACCTTCGATGATGTGCCCCTTGCCAAAAAGCGAAATGATAACCTCGGCAAGCGTGACAAAAGCAAGCAGCCACAAGCCCTTAAAGACTAATTTTTTTGACTGTTCGTAAGTTAAATGCCCCATGATATTCTTGAGTTAATGGATTCTGAATTTGAAATTTTAAAAATTAAAGCAGGTAGAAAACGAGGAATACAAACACCCAGACCAAATCCACGAAGTGCCAGTAAAGTCCGATTTTTTCTACCATTTCGTAGCCGTTTTTGCGGGCTACATATACGCCGCTCATCACGTTTATCATGATAATCAAAAGGAACACTACCCCCGAAAAAACGTGGAAGCCGTGAAAGCCGGTGATGAAAAAGAAAAGCGCTCCAAATGCTTTCGGCCCAAATGCCTCTGACATGACCTTGCCGTCGTTTACGCCTCCGGTCACCTGAAATTTGCGGTGGATATAACCTTT
This sequence comes from uncultured Saprospiraceae bacterium, assembly GCA_937864255.1. GTDB lineage: Bacteria > Bacteroidota > Bacteroidia > Chitinophagales > Saprospiraceae > JAGQWW01. The sequence goes on along the minus strand of CALMIT010000733.1, from coordinate 240 downwards.
TTCATCCACTAAATAGCCGGGATGATCGCCGGGTGTATAATCGTGTGCTTCGGCTGCTTCACCGTGATCGGCTCCGTGTCCGGCGCCTGCTTTATGAATCAGGTAGCTGCTGCCCGCCACGAAAGTCTCACCGGAAGGTTTGCCCTCGTCATCAAGATAAACGCCGTCTTCCAGATGGCTGCCGAATGGATTGACAGACACCGTCATGTGTTCGGTGGCGATAAGATTCGTCCACTCCCA
>CALMIT010000732.1 GCA_937864255.1 uncultured Saprospiraceae bacterium | reverse complement strand
TAAGGTGTACTTTAGTACCTTTCGGACCGCGAATCATACTTACCACATCGTTGATTTGCATACCCGTAATGTCCACCGGCTCTTTACCTTCCTGGGCTACTTTCAGCACCACGTCGTTTTCCTGCAATTCTTTTCCTTTCCATGCCGGCCCGCCCACTACGATTTCAAAAACTTTGGTATGGTCGCCGTCCGTTTGCAGACGCGCGCCGATACCTTCCAGTTTACCCGACATACTGATGTCAAAATTTTGCCTGTCAATCGGCTCGTAATAGCCGGTATGCGGGTCGAATAGATTCGTAACCGTATTCAAATAATCGCTCATTCTATCGGAGCGTTTGAGTTTGCGTAAGCGGACATAATAATCGTCATAAACTTTCAGCGTTTCTTTGCGCGCATCCGCCTCCAATTCCTCCAAAGTTTTTCCTTTCAAGTCTTCGTCCTTGCCTTCTTTTTGTGCTTCCAGTTTTTCTGCGAGGCGCGTCAGCGTCTCATATTTCATGGATTTGCGCCAGTATTCTTTTAGCTCCGCGTCGTTTTTTGCAAAATCTTTTTTCTCGCCGTCGGTTTCGATGGTTTCATCTTTTTTGAAATCGAAGGGTTTTGCAAGAAACTCGCGGTAATAAGTTTGCGTCTTATCCAGCGAACGATCCAAAACATCAAGCGTCAGGTTAAAAAATTCGTACGTGCCTGCCGTAGCCTGATCGTCAAGTTGATTTTCAAATGTCTTGAGTTTTGACAAATCTTCCTGCGTCAAAAACCTGCGGCTGCCGTCAATGCGATCAATATACAGCTTGTAAAGTTTTTTGGAAAAATCGTCGTCCACGTTGACCGGCTGGTAGTGCATCCGGCTCAGCCCCGACAAAATAGTATTGATGAGTACCGCTTCTTTTTGCTGGCTGGAATAACGCGGGTAGTAAAGCCCGAACAAAATTGCAACCGCCAGAATCGAAAAGAATACCGGACCTTTAAAAAATTTCATACCGAGGATGTTTTGAAAAAAATGAGAATCAAGAAATCCGCCATAAGCAGGAATTTCTTTTTTGACATAATGTTTTTGCTTCTCCATGTTTTTTAAAATTTTTCTTGTTGCTTTAAAATACGTTCAGACCCTGAATTGTTTGTGCGACATTCGTGCCAAGAGGCGCTTTTAACTGTTCGCTAACAAGTTTCCCTGACGGATAAATTTGTAAAGGATTTTTCAAACACGAATGTCAAAACGGAAAAGCGTCTGTAAAATTACGCTTCTTTGGGTTTAAGGACAAAAAAAGGGATAACTGGATTTTCATTTTTTCAAGCCGGAAAGAAAGTGCGCTTCTTCCGTATCAAAATCGAGATAAGGGTGGCGCTTTTTCAAATCGGCAATATTGTCCAATTGCTTTTTTAAAAATTGCTGGTGCGCGGCTTCCATAGGATGAAAAGGGCGATGCCCGGCCGCCGCTTTTATTTTTTCAATTTCAGCGTTTAGTTTTTTCGTCTCCTCCGTAAAAAAACTTTCCCCAAAAATCTTCCACACATACTCGATAGCCAGCCGGTTGGGATGTACCATATCGGCTTCAAAAAAACGATAATCCCGCAAATCATCCGTCATGATTTCATAAGCCGGAAAATAAAAAACCTGCTCAAATTTGTCCGCCAGTTGCTCGCAAGCCAAAATCAGCCGCGCTTTACTCCGCTGGTTTTGTACAAAACCTTCGCGCAAATACCGCACGGGACTAACAGTAAAGATTATTTTCAGACCGGGCTGCCGGACGCACAATTTATCCAAAAGCAAACTCCAGGTTTTGGCGATCGTATCGAGTTCCAGCGTCTTTTTTTCAAATTCGGCGGCGGGCAATTTGTGGCAGTTGCCCACCAGCAAATTTTGTTTTTTATAAAAAAATCCGACCGCACTTCCGAAGGTAACTAACAGAAAATCAGCACTTTTTAAAAAATTTTCGGCAGACTCCATCCGACGGTTTATGCCGGAAAGCGTCGCCGTCTGATCGGGTTTTGAAAAACTACCATGATGCGAAAGTGAATGCCAGAGTCCTTCGTGCTCCAATAAATCTCCGGCAGCAAACCGGCGATTTTCCAAAAGTCGCTCCAGCATTTCCGCGATAGAAAGCGGATTGTACAAAATACCGAAGGGGTTGACATCCGTTTGAAATTTGGAACGGCCAAGCATTTCACCGATATTTTCCGCAAAACAAGAGCCTGTGCACAAAATCCGTTGGCGGTGATGGATGTCAAAAGGAAAATCGGGCGGCGCAAGCGGAGTACGAAAAGTCAACATTTTAAAGCAATTTAATCTCCGGCAAAGTATGTTTTAAAAACAAAAAAAGGAAAGAAACACGAGGCTCCTTTCCTTTTTTATCGCTATAAAAAACATTATCTGGATATTACATAACGTACAGCAAAATTGCCGTAGCCGGCTCCAAAACCTGAGCCATAGCCTGTGAGGAAAATGGTCGGCACCCAATCTACCGAAAGATTTACGGGAGCATTTTCGAAAGTATAATCAAGCCCCAGATAACCTTGCAGCGAAAAACTTGTATTATCGTTGGCATCAGCAAAGGCGTTGTCGTAACTCCAAAAATAAACACCTGCGCCACCACCGACGTACCATCTCAGGTTATCCACGTTCGGGAAAGGTTTGTGATACTGGTAGGCTGCGTTTACCGAAAACCAATTATAAAATTCCCAGCCTCTGTAACCCGCATAAACCTCAAGCGCACCTGCGTCGGAAAGGAAAGTTTTGTAAGTAACAGACCAAGGAATAGCCCAATCGCAAACCGACGGCTGATTTGTATTGTGCATTGGCTGCGACTACCATAAACAGCATAAAAAAAGCTGTAGTCATTGCGTAGAAAAATGGTTTTTTCATGATCGTTGTTTAAAAGGGTAAGAAAATGATTGATAAACTAGTGTATTTTTTCAACGTGCAGCAAAGCTAAATACTTTCTTTTTCAATTTATTCTCCGCTCCTGTTTTAATTTTTCAATAAAAAAGGCTCGAAATTTCATGCATGAAATTTCGAGCCCCGGGTTTTAGTTTTTAAAAATGCCGCTTTGAGTGGCTCTTAATTTTTCAAATATTCTTTTTGAAAAAATTCGGGATAACCCTCTATGCGGCGGTTTTTAAGAATGATGCGATAGTTATTTTGCGAAATCGGATAAATCTGGTAAGCAAAGGAAGCCAGGAAATTCTGCCGGTTTTTCATCACCGCATCAAAATAGCGCATGGACTCTGCCTTATCTTTAAAACGGCGCACTACGATGAGCGGGGTTTTATTATCCAAATCGCCCAGATAAATATTGGACACGCGCAGATTATCCAGTTTGTAAAATTGCCGGTGATAATCGCCGATGTCAGATTTTGCTTTATTCAAATCGTCATTTTCATTTAAGACTATCACGATGTAGTGATAATCGTCGTCTTCCACTTTGAAGGCGGCATTTTTATCGCCGGAAGCCGCGTCTTCATTATTTTCTCCGTCCTGAATAGTGCCTGATTGCGAATCATCGCCCAACAAGCGAAGTATTTCTTTCGCCCGTTTTTCTTCTGCGCCGTTCGGATATTTGGCAATCACATCTTTCAGAGAATTGATGTATGCTTCTTTGCCCTGAATGCTGCCCAGACACATGGCGCTCAATAAAGCAAAGCGCGCCTGCAAAGGATTATTACCCTTAAAAATACTGTCCACCTGAATAATTCTGCTGTAAGCAGTCTCGTATTGTCCACGGCTGAAAGCAGCATAAGTAGCGTCGTAATAATCGTTGAGCTGGCGTTCCTTTTTTTCAGATTCTTTCAAAAAATCAGGATTTACAAGGACGCGCGCAAACATGGATTCGGGATATTTGGCAGTGATCAGGTCGTAATATTCTTTTGCCTTCGCCGCATTTTTCATATCCGTGTAATCGAGATAAAGATAGTACCAGGCTTCCACTTCCTTCCCTGTTTCGGGAAATCTGCGGAAAAGCTCGTCAAAAGAGGCAATTGATTTGGGGTAGTTTTCCAATTTTTCACGGAAAAGTTTTCCGAGGTCGAAAAGCGCCTGCTCTATGTATTCCCGGGCAGCAGTCATTTCGGTGGCGCTGGTGGGTACGTCCGCAAAAATATTGGCTACTTCTTCGTCCGAAATATTTTTGGAAACAGAGGTGACGGCTTGTGCTTCCTCCGTAACGACGGCCACACTTTCGATTTTACTGCTCAAACGCCAGTTGTCCACAAGCGGGCGATTACCCCAGCGTTTTTGAAATTCTCTCTTGCCTCTGCGGAGCGCTTTGTCGTCGTAAGCAAAGAAATTTCCGATAGCGGCGGCGGCAGAAGAATTTTGCAAGTTTCTGTTAGCCAGCGAAGTCTGGTCAAATCCTGCGAATGCATTCTTTTGACCTGCCGGAGCAGCAGCAGCGCCGCCGCTTTTTCCCGGATCGAGCGCTGCCTCTCGGGCGGCACGGATTCTTTCTTCTTCTTCGCGTTTTTTGATTTCGAGCGCCAGTTCTCTTTTGGCTTCGGGACTCAACTCGCTGATGCGCAGCAGGCTGTCCTGCAAAGTTATGATCTGGATATTTTTAGCTATCTCGGTCAGATTGGTCGCATACAGGCTCACTTCTTTGTAGCGCTCGTCATTTTGCGCCATCACCAGCAATGTGCTGTCATAATAAAGTTTTGCCTTTACATACCTTTCGTCTTCAAAATATAAAGACGCCAACTGATAATACGACTCCGATTTTTGAGCATTATTACCAGTGTTGTTGCGAAGCGACAGTTCGAGATTTTGAATGGCGCCTGCGCGGTCGTTATTGGCCAGAGCAACCTGCGCCAATGTGTAATATATCTGGTCTTTGTACTCAATATTTTTATCGTCTTTCAGCATTTTATTGAGCGTCTTTTCGATGTCTTCACGCGAAGACTTTCCACTTGCCCAGGCGTTTTGTGCCAGTTTCATGCGGGCGCTGAATTCCATATCATAACGTGGGCGGTAGCGCAATACTTTTTTGTACCAGGCATAGGCTTCCTCGCTCTGATTGTTTCGCTGATAAACCTGGGCGAGGATAAAAGCATAACGCGCTTTCTCCTGTTTTCTCCTGGCAAGTCTCACAGCATTTTCAAGGTGCGGAATGGCGCGGTCATAATGCTTTTGCTTCAGTTCATAATGAGCCATAGCAGGCGCCAGCTCGCGGTGAATATCTTTAAAAGTACCCGGAGCAACCGCTAATTGATTATAAATACGCGCTGCTTCGTCATATTTTTCGCGCTCCACCAAAGTGCGGGCATACCACAATTGGCCTTCCTGATAACAGGGGCGGTGTTTGAAAAAATAATTCTTAGGTTTTTGACTTTTTTCTTTTTCGGCGGCTTCTTTTGCTGCTTCCTCTTCTTGTTTTTTCACTTCGTCAGCAGCATTTTTTTCCTCCTTGAATGTTTTAGATTCTTCTTCCTTTTTTGGCTCTTCTTGTGGAGCAGGCTTTTTCGTACTTGTTTTCTTGCCTTTTTTTCGATCTTTTTTTGCTTGTGCAATGGCTTTTTTTCGCTCTTTCTGGAGGCGTTCGCGCTCTTTACGCCGTTCTTTTATTTCTTGTTCTTTATCCTTTTTCTTTTCCTCCCGCGCTTCTACTTTTTCTTTTGCCTTTTTTTTCTTTTCGGCTGCGCTCAGTTTTGAAGATTTTTTCTTTTTAGCGTTGCCTTCCGGCGGAAATTCATCCAAAAAATACTGAAAAGTCTCTTCCGAAGTTTCGTAATCCTGTTTGAGATACTGTGCCTGCCCCATCAGCAAATAGCAGTCGTCTGTCCAATGGCTCTGGCGGTGCAACGCAATATCTACCGAAACTTTTTCTATCGCTTTGTCCAAATCGGCAGAAACCAACTGCGGGTTGTCCACGGCAGTGTATTTGTGTACCGGCAGGATTTTATTGTAATTATCCTGATATTGATCGTTGAGTTTCAAAATACTTTCGTCAAGCAACACGGTCGCATTGTAGTAGCCGTTGAATTTGGCAGTGGTGTTGTGATAAAGTTTGCCCAACAAGGAAGGATCGCTACGGCGTTTTTTCGTCGCACAGGAAGTAACCACTCCCAACATCGTCATTAAAATCAAAAATCTCGTGAGCGTTTTCAAAATTGAATTTTTTAAAATGCGTTTAACCATGGTAATTAATCAAAAAGCGGCTCGTTTGGAATTTTTATTTCTACTTTTTTAATAAAAATTTGTTTCAAAACGACAGGCGCACAGGCGTATCGCGCCGGCGACCTTATTAACTTTCAAAGGGCAAATTTATTTTATCATAACAAGACTGCCAATTCGTCGTCGGCGTATCCTTAACTTTACCGCGCAAAATAATACAGGTATATTTTAAAAAACTCGTTTTAGGTTTGTCTGATAAATTTGAAAAATAATGGAACAGAAGGAGCAACGCAAATGGATAGATCGCATGAAAGACACCTATCGTCTCGTCGTGATGAACGACGAAACTTTCGAGGAGGTAGGTTCTTACCGGCTTTCCCTGCTTAATGTGTATGTGCTTTTGAGCACTATCGTGGTGCTGACGGCAGCCATCGTGGTGGCTTTGGTGATATTCACGCCGGTAAAGCGCTACATACCCGGCTATGGCAGCGCCAATGCCAGCAGCGAACTGGTGCGGCTTCAAAAAGAAATAAATCAGATGGAAAAAGAACTTGAAGCACAAACCAAATACACCGAAAATTTCAGAAAAATATTGGTAGGCGACGTGCAGGCGCCTCAACAGGAACCCGAAGAAGTGCCGGAATTTCACGACAGCCTGCTCAAAGTGGATCGCATCGAGGAAGACGAGCAACTGCGGCAGGAAATGAAACTGGAAGAAATCCGCGGACAGGTGCAATCTGGCCAAAATCTTGCGACCCAGCCCGATATTCCAATCGAACAAATTTACTTTACCTCGCCGGTCAACGGCGAAATCAGCGCCCGGTTTATGCCTGAAAAACAACACTACGGTATTGATATCCTCGCTCCAAAAAACACGCCCATCAAAGCCGTAATGGACGGCGTAGTCATCCAGTCCGACTGGACGCTCGAAACCGGCAACAGCATCGGCATTCAACATTCCAATAATCTTATCACTTTTTACAAACACAACTCCGTGTTGCTGAAAAAAGTGGGCAGCAGGGTGAAAGCCGGCGAAGCCATCGCCATCATCGGCAACACCGGCACGTTGACCAATGGGCCGCACCTGCATTTTGAAGTCTGGTACAAAAGCAAGCCCGTCAATCCGGTGGATTATATGCTGTTTTGAATTCAGGAAGGATACACGACGATCTTGCTATTTTTTTCAAAATACTTTTCCAGTTTTAGCGGCAGACTGTCCAGCAAGTACATGTGAGAAAATGAACCTTTGCGCGCCGAAATCAAAACCACCAGATCGTCTTTTTGAATATGCCTCGACAAGACCAGGAAATCTTCCCAATCTTCAAAAAGCTGGTAGGTGATAGCCGGACTGAGTTTGTTTTTTGCAATTTCAGACTCCATTGCCTGCTTCGTTTTTTCTTCGCTGAAAACAATGGCCGGCACGCTCAATTCCTGCGATAACCGGATGATTTTATTGCACCAAAGTTCAAATCCTGCTTCTCTTTCTGACAAGGGCGGCGCGATGACAATTATTCGTTTGTGCGCCACGAGCGGATATTCAAAATGTGTAACAAAAAGCGTTCGCTCGGTATTATTTAAAATACTTTCCACTTTTTCGCCTATCAGTTTTTCCAGAAAACCGGAGCGGTGCGGCCAGCCGATGATGATAAAATCTGCCATGATCTCGCGCGAAGTGCGGGCAATTCCGCTGGCAGCATTGTGGTCAATGGTAGCAATAATTTTGACCTGAGTTTCCGTAGCGGAGCCTTGCTGCACGTATTTTTCGAGCTTGTTTTTTGATCTGATGATGTTCTGCTCCGCCTCTTCATTATTGGGCACGACCGACAAAAGCGAAACCGGATTTACCGATTTTTTATCTTTTACGAGCAGCGCAAATTCGAGCAGTTTTTCAATATTGTCGGGATTGGCGATGGGCAGCAGGATATGTTCGTCCGTAAAAATATTTGGCGCTGCGCTTTCCGTTTCGCCGTTTTCTTCGCTCAGCGCTATTGTTTTAGCGGCTTTTTCGGTCGCAAAAGAAGCAACCACGCAGGTAATCAAAATCAGAATAATCGTGCCATTCAAAATATTTTCATCCAGAATATTTGCTTTGTAACCTACCAGAATGACTGCCAGCGTAGCCGCAGCGTGTGCGCTACTTAGTCCGAAAATCAACTTGCGCTGCGGCGCAGAATATTTAAAAGCCAGTTGGGTAAACCAGGCCGCCACCCATTTGCCAAAAATAGCCACGACAGAAAGCGTACCTGCCACGATGAGCGCCGCCGGGCCTTTTAAAATCACCCGCACATCCACCAGCATACCGACCGAAATCAGGAAAAAAGGAATAAAAAGCGAGTTGCCGATAAATTCAATCCGGTTCATCAAAGCCGAAGAATGCGGAATGAGCCGGTTGAGCGCAAGTCCCGCCACGAAAGCGCCTATGATAGGCTCTACGCCCGCCACCTCAGCCAAAAAAGCGGCAAAAAACACGATGGACAATACAAAAATGTAGTGCGCGTGTTTTTCACTTTCCAGTTTTTGAAAAAACCACTGCGCAATCCGCGGAATGATTAAAAATATAATGGCAGAAAAAATAGCCAGCGAAATGGCAAGCCTGATCCAAAACTCCCGGCTCAGGTCGCCCTGGCTGTTGCCCAAAATGACCGCAAGAATAATCAGCACCGCCGTATCGGTCAGTATCGTGCCGCCCACGGTGATTGCCACCGCCGGATTTTTGGAAACGCCCAATTTGCTCACTATCGGGTAAGCCACCAGCGTGTGTGTGGCAAACATGCTGGCTGTCAAAAAACTGGCGTTGAAGTCGTAACCCAAAAAATAACGGCACACGGGATAGCCGATGGCCAACGGAAAAACGAAGGTAAACAGCCCGAAAAGCAGGCTCTTGTTTCGATTGGCTTTGAATTCGTTCATATCCAGTTCCAAGCCGGCGATGAACATGATGTATAAAAGTCCGATGGTAGAAAACAACTCGACAGCGGAGCTTTTTTCCAAAATATTGAAACCGAAAGGACCGACTACCACGCCCGAAAGAATAAGCCCGATAATGCCCGGTATATTAAATCTTTTGAGCAGGATGGGCGCCAGCAAAATGATGAATAAAACAAGGGAGAAAACCAGCACGGGGTTCTTGAGCGGCAGTTCAAATTCGTGTAACAGGTGGCTGAAAAAATCGGACATAAAGGGTAAAATTAAGGTGTATATGCCGTCAAATATAGGTGCAGATTGCCGAAAGATTTTTAAGAAATCAGGAAGAAAAAGCAACCGCGCCGTATAAGAATGACAGCGATTCGGATATAAAAAACCAGGCAGATAGATTTTTCAACAAAAAAAATTAATCGCTGTTCAAGCCAGGAAATTGATTCACAATTTCTTCCTTCCGTTTTTATTGAATTAAATTTAAGCCGCGTTAGCAGCTTCTCTGAAAAATTTCATTACCAAAATCCAAATCATTTCACTTATGAAAAAAAATCTTTACGTACTTTTTTTATCCGTCTGCATTTTCACTGCCGGCCATCTTTCCGCCCAAAATCTGATATCCAGCACACTAAAAGGTGAAAGAACGCAAAGCCAATTGGCAAGTATGTTCGGTAATCCGCTGATTGCCTATGGCGTAAAATATTATTATGTCAATTACACTTCGCCCGATGCGCAGGGCAATCTGGACACGCTTTCCGGTCTGTTGGTCGTCCCTTCCGATGTGTCCAAAACTTACCCGAGACTCGTATATCAGCACGGCACATCCAACTGCAAAACCTGCGTACCATCGCGCTACGGCAGCGCCGGCGGCAGCGAAGGCGAATTGGGATTGCTGTTTGCAGGAATGGGTTACATTTCATTGTTGCCGGATTATGTGGGCATGGGCGACGGGCGTGGTTTTCATCCTTATGTACACGCCGCTACGGAGGCCTCGGCCGCCGCAGATATGCTGCGCGCCAGCCTTCAATGGCTCGATCAAAACGCTTACCACGCCAATAACCAGATTTTTGTAACCGGCTATTCGCAGGGCGGGCACGCCTCCATGGCGCTGCACCGGCTGATAGAACAGGAATTGGGCGGTGAAATGACCGTGACCGCAGCAGCGCATTTGTCTGGCCCGTACAGCATCGGCGGAGTGATGCGCGATTTGATTTTAAGCCCGGCTATTTATTTTTTGCCCGCATACATCCCTAATACTGCGATGGGCTACCAGGCTGCCTACGGAAATTTGTACAATGATCTCACCGACCTGTTCAAGCCTCAATATGCCTCGCACATGCAACAATATTATGATGGCGCCATTACGCTGACCGACCTGAATACGCGCCTGCTGGCAGCACTTTTTGCCGATGTAGGCTCGTCTGTCCCGCGCAGAATGCTCCAGGACAGCGTGCTGGCAAATGTTGAAGCCAACCCGCAACATCCCATCAATGTAGCGCTGAGAGACAATGACGTGTATCAATGGGCGCCCGTCTCCCCTACCCGTATTTTTTATTGTATGGCTGACGAACAGGTGCCGTTTCGCAACAGCATCGTTGCCCGCGATACCATGCTGGCGCTCGGCGGCAACATTGCCGCTGCCGACGTAAATTCGTCTGCCAATCACGGAGGGTGCGTAAATCCTGCCCTGACCCAGACTTTGATTTTCTTCGCGGGCTTCCAGCAAATTACTGTTGACAACCGGGAGTTGAGCGATCTCAGCCAGGTTTTGGTAGCGCCGAATCCGGCGCAGGACGAGTTTGAAATCACCGGATTGCCCGATGAAGTTGCCGTCCGCCTGATTGATTTTAGCGGCAACACCATTTTTATGCAAAAAGAAATTGAAAGCAGTTCTGTAAAAATCAATATCCGGCATTTGCCCAACGGCATTTACCTGCTTCATTTGTCAGACAAAAACGGCAGGTCGGGTGTGAAAAAAATTGTAGTCAGCCGGTAATTCCAAACCGCTTTTTCAAAAACAAAAGCCCGCGAAAATTGCTTCTGCGGGCTTTTGTTTTCTGCATTTCTGCGTCCCTGTTACTGTATTCTAAAAGCCGGTTTTTATAAAACTTGAACGACCTGCGTTGGGCGTGACGATGTAATAAACGTCCGCCGGAAAATCTGCCACATTCACCTGTATCGTGTTCGTACCTTTCTGAATGGCTGCTTCGGCACGCCACATTTCCACACCGGTCTGATTATAAATACCGACCCGGCCTGGCTGCTCGTCGTCACTTGTGATTTTTAAATTGACAACATCCGTGGCGGGATTTGGAAAAACTTGCAGCGTCACTGCCATTTCAGACAAAAAGACAGGTATCGCTTCGTCGCTCTCGTCTGCGAGACTGAAAGGTGCGGCGGCAATTTGTACCATCGCTTCATCGTCTTCCGACACGGTACAGCAACTTCCGTTGCCCGGCGACGAATCGTAGTCCAACTCGTTTTGCGTAATTACCTGAGCATATACCGGAAACTCATTTGCCGAAAGGCGGTAATAATTAATCGTCAAAGTAGCTACTGCGCCGGCTTGAAGACTACCCACCGTCCATATTTCATC